>JAKBGP010000171.1 GCA_021833045.1 Thermoplasmata archaeon | reverse complement strand
TATTGGTTCCATCAGTTTTTCTCTAAGCAGCGCCACCGGGTATAGTTCTACTGGATAGTCGTTTATCCTGAATTTTCCAGTTCCACTCTTTGTATATGCCCTCGCCGTAGCTGTTTTTCTTTTTCCAGTTGTTATAACTATTTCTTCACTCAATTACTTTTACCTCCTTTCCCATTATTTTTGCTACTTCTGTAAGGGTCACAAAACCGCTTACCCTGTTGTTCTGAGCCTTTTCGAATTTCTCGAATTGCTTATCCTTCAGTTCGGGTGGTACTCCATCGTATACAATGCATCTTTTCAGTGCCTCTTTTCCCTTAGCCTTATCTTTTGGAAGCATATCACCAATGGACCTCTTGAGAATAGCCTTTGGATTTCTTGGATAATAAGGTCCCTTCCTGACACTTCCTATATCCCTTCTGCTCCTGAACTTCCCCAGTACTGCATCTCTTCCCCCCGTCACAGCTACCTTTGCTGCATTCACTATTGTAACTGATTCTCCTTCCAGCAGCTTTTTTGCCAGAATGGTTGAAAGCCTGCCATAAACTGCGTTATCCGCATCTACGTATATCATTATCTTACCTCATTATTTTTAAATTCTTGGGTTCAGGATTTTCCTTTGCCAGATCAGCCAGGAAAACAAATTCAGACCCAGAGTCCTTGATCTTCTTCATTGCTTTCTCACTGACATCAAGAGCTGAGATCTTTAATTTCTTCTCCATATACCCGCTTCCAAGAACCTTGCCTGGCACAACGACTATGTCTCCATCCTTGCACATTTTAGATATCTTGCCCACGTTTAGATCTGCATAATTTTGCCTTGTCTCAGAGAGCCTCTTTGCAATGTCTCTCCATAAAGGTGACTGGTTTTCCCTTGACAATTTAAGAAGGGTTTCAACCGTTTCCATAATTTTAGGACTTGTTTTTCTTTCTGCTTGTATACTCATTTTGACCATCGGAATATAAACCTGAATGCCCAAGAATTAATAAAGATTTTCACGAAGAACCATCTTTTTCGTTTCTCATATCTCTTGATGCGATTTCTATTTTTCTCATTATACCCATTATTCTATAGAATTCACTCCTTGCCATATCTGATCTAGATATGAGACGCCTGAACATCACCATTGTATTAGGTATCTTGTGAGCGGGGAAATTAACCTTGCCCATTATTTTATTGATATTTTCCAGCAAAATTTCAATCTCCTCCCTTGATGCTCTGTCTTTCTCAGGGTAGTCAACTTCCTCGTTTAACATTGACTCATAAAGGATAAGCGTAAGTGCGTGGGATAGATTATAAACTGGATAATCGGGATTTCCAGGTATGGTAATGAAAAAGTCACAAAGCTCCAGTTCAGAATTTTTCAGGCCGTCCCCCTCCCTTCCAATTACAATTCCTGTCTTCTTCTCGTTCCTGTAATGATCTGACCAGAATACAGATGGTTTCATTGGTATTCTTCTGTAATCTCTCATATTCTCGGATGAAACTGCAGATGTCCCAACAAGAACATCAAAGTTTTCCCTTACTTCCTTTAAATCAGAATAATATTCTGCGCTTCCAAGAATGTCGGATGCTTCTTTTGCCCTTGCAAAGGCATCGTCGTCAAAAAATGATGTTCCAACAACTATAAGATTTTTGAAAAAAGTGTTTTTCATGGATCTGGCAGCAGCACCAATATTACCCTGAACCTCTGGTTCCACCAGTACGATGGAAACCTGATCCCTGTTCAGTATCATTGTGCACTGACGTTTTTCTCGTTTTCTTTGTCTGCTGTTTCTTCCTTAGCTGGTATTTCCTGTTTATCGTCTTCCTTTACTTCTTCCTTCACTGGTTCATACTTTTCCGTTATGTAAAGAACCAGATCCTTAAGATATTTTCTTGTGGCTTCTACTACCCTGTACTTTGCATCAAACCACTCTATGTTGAATTTCATGTCTTCTGGAACTGTGATTTCCAGATCGTTTTCTCTTTCTTCGATCACAAACTTATCTGATCCTCTTGAGAAGTTGAGATCTATTATTCCTTTAAGTATGTCCTTCTTCCCATCCAGTTTCTCAACCAGTGAATATTTGTAGAAAACATCCTTTCCTGCCCATGGGTGATTGTAATCAACAACAACTCTTCCGGGGCTTACTGAAAGTATCCTACCTCTCTTGTTATTTATTCTTACTTCTGCTCCCGGCACAGGATCTATATTATTTCTCTTGAATTCTGACATGGTATGCACTTTTAGATTCTTTGAATCCCTCATGCCATAGGCGTTCTCTGCCTTTATCTCCACTTCATGCTCTTCTCCTATCTTTGAACTTAGAAGACTGTCATTTATTTCCTTAAACAAATCTTCAGATCCAACTACAAGAACTCCCTCTCCATACTTTTGATCCGGATCATAAATATTATTTTCTTTTGCTAGTGCTTCATCGCTCGTTGCAACAAGTTGTTTATCTGACCCGACTCTCATTTCAAATTTAATTTTTACAAAGTCTCCATTTTCCATGGTATCACCGGAATAAGTTATACGTAATTTCAGATATTATTTAAAGGTATTCTGTAAAAATTAAGCTTTTGAAATAATTTCATGCATAGACAAAACCAATATCGGAATCAATGAACACATCATCTCCGTCTTTGACGTCATTCAATACTATTGTACTGTATATGCATGTTTTTCCTGCTTTTTCAATTTTTTGAATTACTGATCTTATTGGATTGCCTGTTATTATGAAGGCTTCATAAAAGCTGTAATCAAATTTATCATCAGAAATTTTTTCACAGTTTCCCATGTAAATACTTCCTTTCCCACTGTTAATTTTTCCGGATATGTTCTTTCCCAGTGCATATCCCCTGGCAACAAGTGTTCCTGCTGTGAGAACGCTGACCTGTGCAGTGCCTGCAAATAGGTGATCAGGGTGACCAGATGTTACAACTATTCTTTCTCCTTTAAGGATCATTCCATCCCCTACCAGTGCATTTAGAACATCCTTTACAGAGATATCCTCCTTGAAGTTTTCAATGACATATGGAAACACACCCCGATAGAGATTGGTTCTGGATGCCACTAATCTTGACGGTGTTACTGATAATATTCTAGAGGATGGTCTCATTGATGATACCATTCTGGCCGTGTTTCCACCCCTTGTGCATGCCACAATGTGATGTGCATTTATCTGATCAGAAAGAATCTTCGTGGACTTTGCTACTGAAAAGGTAACCCTGCTTCCAGTGAATTCACTTGGTTCTTCAAAATTATGGTAGAATGATTCCACATAAAGTGAAGTGTCCCTCAACACTTTCACAGCTTCAAGTGGGAAAGAACCTATTGCGGTCTCCTCGGAAAGCATGAGAGCGTCAGTATTATCAAGTATGGCATTTGTTACATCTGATATTTCTGCCCTGGTTGGTGATTCACTGGAAACCATGCTTTCGAGCATCTGTGTTGCCACTATTATGGGAATACCGTTTGAATGGGCTTTTTGCATTATGTACTTCTGGCTTACTGTTACCTCATGGACAGGCATCTCTACACCAAGATCACCCCTTGCCACCATTATGGCATCTGTTGCCTTTACTATACCTTCAATATTATCCATGGCCTGTTTTGTTTCAATTTTTGCCACTAGGTGGATATTTCCGCCCATCTTCCCAATCATGTCGTGAACCATGTCTATTTCATTGCGATTCTGGACGAATGAAAGCGCAATGTATTCAACGTTTTTCTCCACTGACATTTTCAGATATTCTCTGTCCCTTTCCTGTAAAATACCCATGGGAATGTACCTTCCAGGAATGTTCATCCTTCCATTATTTTTCAATATGCCATCAACAGATGAACTCAATTTACATATTCTATTACCCTCCTGAATGACAGTTGTTCTTATCTTTCCGTCCATGAACAGAACTTCATCACCTTTCTTCAGTGATTTAACAACATCGTCAACAGCTATGTGGATATCAGCTTTTTCCTCCTGCTGCCCCAGAGTGTATTCCTTCCCTGACAAAATTGCTAATGTGTCACCGTTCAGCAGAGCCCTCAATTCAGGGCCCTTTAGATCAACCATTATACTCACATACATTTTTCTTTCTCTGGCTATTTTATCCCTGAAATTTACCAGAGTCTGAAGTTCCTCCTTAGTACTGTGAGCTGTGTTGAGTCTGAAACATGTCACCCCGTATTCTATCATACGTTCCATAATATTTTCTTCAGAACATGCAGGACCATATGTAGCAACAATCTTGGTCTTTGGTCTCTTTAAAATGTCCATCTTTTGAGAGTTCATGGATTTAAAAGTGTATTATGGTATAATAAGAAAACTAATGATTCATTATGAAAAACTATTTAGAAATACACGAATAAACATTGATAAGAATAAATAACCTTAGTTTTATTATGATCTGAATGACGGAAAAATATCCAATCGAAGCAGTTATCGAGCTTGAACGGGATGACTGCAAGATTACTCAGGCAATAATGAAAATGAAGGGGGTTAAATCGGTAACAAGACTCAAGATAGAAGTCGATGAAACCCTGCATCTTGTTGAGAAGGATACATTCACCGATGAAGATATGAAAATAATCAACTCTCTTTCCAAAAAAGTTGCAAAAACTGGCCCCGGAAAGTTGTGGATATATGGAAAAAGCTGTTCTGCATGCAGGGCACTCGCCCTGAGTGAGGCGGTAATGGTTTCAAGTAAATCGGTAGATTCCAGAAAAATACTCTTCAGAATCCTGGTTGAGAACAGGGTTTCATTAAAAAAGTTAATGAAACAGCTTGAAGCAGATCAGTTAAACCCAAAAATAGTTGAAGAACCTGACGAGCAGAGAAATGAAATGTCAGAAAGAGAATTGAGTGTGCTTAAGATGTGCTATGATCTTGGCTATTTTGAGAATGACAGGGCCTCATCACTAACGGAGATTGCTAAGGTACTGGGTGTTTCTACATCATCCCTATCAGAAACGTTGAGGAGAGCCATGAAAAAAACAGTGAGAGATTACCTAACGAGAAAAAACCCATAATAATTTTTCCATAATTCGCTGGTACGTATCAGTAGTTAACTGTATTTTTGAAGTAATGATATTTATAGTATGAAA
>JAKBGP010000170.1 GCA_021833045.1 Thermoplasmata archaeon | reverse complement strand
CTCCTCGCTTTCATATACAAGATCAGGTCTGCCCACATCCCCAACAAACAGTGAATCTCCAGTAAAAACAGATACAACTTCGCTGGATCGAGATCGATCAATAATTTTCAGGGCAAGATTATCAGGTGTATGCCCCAGTGCATGCATTACCACAATCTCCAGGTTTCCAAGTGATATAACCTGTTCATCTCGTAGTTTGTTAAATTGGAAATCATTGGGTGCATTTTCACTCATAGATACATGAATTCCTATTTCATCTGCCAGTTCTCTCGCCGCAGAATAATGATCTGCATGAACATGGGTATCAACAACCATTTCAATATATAACCTCTCTTTTGCTGCTGATATTACATAGTTCTTATGACCAATGGACCGTAGAGGATCTATAACCATAGCCCTACCAGAGATTTCATCACCTATTATATAAGATGAACAACCGTTAACACAATCGCGGATGGGAATAAGATTCATTAATCGTCCATATTATACACTATTTATAAAGATTATTAACCAATAATTATGATGTTAAGCGTAATTTCATAGAGATTTATTTCTAATCTCAACCAGAGCATCTACAGTTTTAAGCACTTCTTCCTCAGTGTTATAGAAATGTGGTGAGATTCGTAAATTTATTCCTCTTGCTGAAGTGAATATTCTATATTTATCTCTCAAAAGTTTCTCAATTTTCATAGGATTTGAAACCTCAAAGGCAATAATCCCACCTCTATTCTCAGGAGATTCTGGTGTATTAACAGTGAATCCATTCTTTGTTAATTCATCAAATACTATTGATGTAAGAGTCTCAATTCTTCTGGTGATTTTATTTTGACCTATTTCCAGTATTTTTTTAATTCCCTCAATTGATGCGTATATTGAAGGAACAGACCAGGTTCCGGATTGAAATCTGAGAGCGCCATCTGCATATTGAAGTTTTTTGGCTCCAAATTGAAAAGGATCTTGTTGTGAAAACCATCCTATATCAGTAGGGTAAAGTTTTTCTGCAACCTCTTCTCTTGCATATAGAAATGCTGTTCCTGAAGCCCCTAGAAGCCATTTTAATGTTCCCGAAGAAAGAAAGTCAATATTCAAATTCTTAACGTTAACAGGCAGAACTCCTAGAGATTGATAGGCATCAACATAGGCATATGATCCATGTTGATGAAGTATATCAGTAAATTCTTTTAGATCCAATTTTGTTCCATTGAGAGATGAAACGTGAATAACAGTGCCCAGGCGAGTTTTATCAGTGATGTTACTTTCATAATCACTGGAAGAAACAATCCCGTTTTTGTTTCTAACCGTTACAGTTTCAACACCTCTATACTTTTGGGCTAGAGAGATAAAGTTGGTAGTTGGATACTCAAGGTCAGTAGTAATTATTTGATCATTTTTACAAAAATCTATGGAACTAAGAAGAGAAGAAAACGAGGCCGATACAGATGGTAAAATAGCAATTTCATTTTTTGATGCATTAATTAGTTTTCCGATTAAAGATCTTAATTCTTCAACTTTCTGTTGCCATATGTCCCACGGATTCCCAAATTCAATCTGATCTGCTTGATATTTACTGAATGCTTTTTTTACTGATTTAAGAAGGGCACCCTGACTGCATGCAGCCAGATTTATAGAGTCATTTAGATTTACGAACGACCTTCTCCACTCTAACACTTCATTTTTCACATGGCTAGATAAAATAACCATTATTATAACCGTATTGTTGAGGAATGATATACCATCAACTTAGATCTTCAATTCTATAAATGAGACCTGGAGAATCAAAGCTTTTAGTGTAATACTCACTACAACACTCTACAATGTAGCACAAATTAGCAAACATCTGGTTTTGAAAAATACCTATTTTAAATAGGTTAAAAGCATATTAATTTACGAAGACCAATCAGAAATATAACATGTCCACAGTAACAGATCATATGGCAAATGAAAGAACATATTTAGCATGGGTAAGAACTGGAATAGCAGTTATGGCACTGGGCTTCGTGGTAGCGAAGTTTGGTATAATTATTAAGGAGCTGGTTCCAAATTCATCGAATGTTTCAGCCCCATTTTCTGCATCTATTGGTATAATCCTTGTTATATCTGGCGGTTTTATGCAGGTAATGGCTCTAAGGAGTTTCATAAAGAACAAAAAAAGTATAGAATCAGGAGATTTTGAGCCATCATCAACTGCAATAATCACTTCTGGAATTCTTATTCTCTTAATCGCGGTGCTTTTGATTGGATATATGGTTCTAACTCTATAATCACACTTATTCTCAATCGCTCTATAAAAGGACAGTTAGCCATTACTTCCCGTAAAGAAATTCCGTTTCATTTCAATATTTGTAATATCTTTTTATTGAAAGGTAGAACAGAGTCAAGGAAATACCTATAATAGAAGAGAGGAATATTAAAGGGGAAAGATCGAATATTGAAAGATGGTTTAGCATTATAACTCCACTAGCCGGACTTCTCAGAAAATAACTGTTGAGTTCCTCTACATTTAGAACGGGTAATATGCCACTTATTAGGTTATACGTCCTTATGTTATCAAGCAGAGGTTTGAATAGGACATTATCTGAGAAAATTGCCTGAATTTCTAGTATGGATTGTGATAAGGAATCTATTAAAGGATATCCTAAAATCAAAAATATTGTTAATGAAATGCGGGGCATTGTTTTACCAATGAAAAAAACGCCAATGAGAAGATATAGAGAGGAAAAAACAGTAAATGCAGCCACACTGAAAAGGTAAATATAAATAAATGCAAGAATAGATAGTGAATAGTGGAACATTAATTCTGAAATCAGGTATGTGGCAGTAAAAGCAAAACCCTCAAAGATGGACATGGTCAAGATAGAAGAGATAAATTCATTTGTTATTGTATACCATCTCTTTCTTGGCAATGATAGATAATACATGTAAACAGGAAGATTAAACATGGGCACAAACAATGTTAATACCATAAAAACAGTGACAAGTAACATAATTTCTGCGCCAGTATTTCCTAGTAATCCTAAAATAGAAATAGCAGCGGTAAAAGAAGTTGACAAAACACTATTATGGTAAACGGTACCAAGAGCAATTCCATTTACAAAAAAAGTTACGTTAAACGCCTCATTCATGGAAAGAATTCTGCCCTCATTTGAATTTATTGTGTAAATCTTATTAAAGGAATAGTTGCCTAAATAAACGAGTGGACCAACAGAATTTTGATCTTGAGGATTATAGAGATGATATGAAAGATTATAGCTTCCACTTGAGTTTCCACTCATGAGGAAGATGGGAGCGATGCCATAATAGCCCAAATTATAAAAGGGCAAAAAAGCCATATTTATAACTCCACGTTCTCCTGTTCTATTATTAACAACTACATCAAAACTATTAAATCCAAATTTATCATCCTTTTGGTTGGTAACTAATCCGTTTTTACCCTCCAGTACTGTGTAATTTTCTATGTGATAACTTCTAATAGAATTCTGAGTTCTATTATAATCAACTGGTAGTAGGAATAATAAATCAGTATTATTTAATGTAAAACTTCCGTTCTTTTTGGTAATTACATTAAAATATATATTAAGTTGAAGTAAAAAATGATCCAATAAATTTGAGTCTACTACAGAAACATTTAATCTTACACTTGTATTAGAAACGGGTTCAAGCTTATTGTTTATTAGAGAGTAAGTGCTTTGATACACTGCACCAATATTGCTAGCATTTTTTGAGTTATGATTAACACTCACTGTATGAATATCATATCCATTGCTGAGAAAGTAAAGGTGGCTGTCGCTTGTTGGAATTGACGCGTTTTCTATAAGAATGGCTGGAAATATTAGAATGCTAATAACTGATAAAATAATAATAGACTTAACTGTTAATTTTGACCTAATTGATTTTAGAATATCAGCAGTAATCTTCATTTTTAATAATTGGAATTATCAACTTATATAAAAGTGTAATTAAGTAGTAAATTAAGCAATTATTTAATTGCCATCATCGTTTCTATTTTTACTTCTTTCTGGGTCAAATCCATCTGGATAACGTTTACTTAGTTTTATTACATTTCTCTCTGCTATCTCAGAGGCGTCTATACCTAATACCCTTGCACCCTCAAAAATATACCATAAAACATCTCCTAGCTCCTCGATCATTTTATCCTTATCAAGTTCATGTCCCTGAAACATGTGTTTTTTAACCAGGTCAGCAAATTCTCCAGATTCGCCTGTGAGACCCAGAGCGACCATCACTATATTTGTTCCGTTGGGTGATGTCCTTTTCTGCATTTTCGCGTACTCATCAAAATCCATTGCGTCAAATTGTGATAAGCTATAATACTTTTTTTAAAATATTATTTGGTCTATTTGTTTTAAATTCAAGAGTTTTGTAAACCTCATTTCAATATAAATACTACTTATAACACGAGGGAAAACCATTTTAACCATTAATTCAATAACCACTCATGACAGGAGAAGTTGATCCATCACGAAGGGGATTTCTTAAAGCCATGGTTGGTCTTTCTGCCGTTGCTGCAGTAGGAGGACTTGGCAAAGGAGTGGTTCAAAACCTGATTACACCTGCCGTAGGTTTGACTAATTTTCCAGAAACGTTGCTATACTGGAACGATCCGAGTACACCGAACAGTGCACCAGTCCCACTTAAAGCAAGTCAATTTGAGGTAGAATCACCTAGCGTTTGGATTTATTATTATCCACTATCGGATGAGCCTAATTTTGTGATCCGTTTTGATAGAGAGGTTCCACCTACATCTGTTACCGTAGATGCTACAGGCGAAGTTTATACATTCACAGGAGGTGTAGGACCAGACAATTCTATTGTTTCATACAGTGCAATTTGTCAGCATTTGGGATGTATACCGCCAATTATACACTATTATCCACCTGGACAGGAAGGGACTTTACCAGCAAATGTTATTAGTTCATTAAAGACCTATAATGTAACAAAACCAACTTATGGTGTTATTCATTGTAACTGTCACGGAAGTACATACGATCCATTCCGTGGAGCTGGAATAATAACACATCCAACTCAAAGGCCACTACCCTTTGTGACTTTGAAGTACGACGATCTCACTGAC
>JAKBGP010000169.1 GCA_021833045.1 Thermoplasmata archaeon | reverse complement strand
ACCGATGTCATCACTGACCAGTCGAAGCCACATGGATTAATGAGACTGAATTTTTGAAGATCTGTGTTAACGTTTAGCCCGATGCCATGAAGTGTAAACCCACCCTTAAGCGCAAAACCTGTAGAAGAGATTTTATGATTTCCAACCCACACTCCAGTTTCCTTCTTAAGTCTGGAATGTGCAACTATTCCATGCTGCTCCAGGTACTGGATTTCTACTTCATGAACAAAGTTAATCAGGTCAAGAATATTTATTCCCCTCTGGTTAAGGTTGATCATGAAATACGCAGTGATCTGTCCAGGTCCATGATAGGTTATTCCACCCCCTCTTTCTATAAAATGAACTCCTTCCAGATTTGTTGTGTTCCCATCCTGATGAATACCACAGGTATAAACAGGCTCATGCTCACATATAATTATGGATTCCCTACCCGAGCCATTTATCATTTCGCTGTTGATTTTTCTCTGAAAAGCCAGAGCTTCTAGATAAGGGAAAGTTTGATAAATTGAAAACTCTACTTTTCTGTTTATTTCACCACTTTTCAAGCCTGGACTTAACATTGTAATATGTCTCCCACAGTTCATCTGGAAAATGACTTCCAAAAGATTCAAAGAATGGCTTTACGGTTTTGAGTTCTTCAAGAAATCCTTTCCTATCTATAAGGAGTAATTGATTCATGGTGTTTTTATCTATCGTTCCATAATCGAATGAATCCAGTGAAGGTACATAACCCATAGGAGTTTCAACAGCGTCTGTTATTTCTCCATTTACCCTTCCCAGTATCCATTTTACCACGTACATGTTTTGGCTGTATCCTGGCCATAAAAATCCCCCACTTTCATTTTTTCTGAACCAGTTAACATTGTATATCCGAGGTGGTTTTTCAAGTTTCTTTCCCATTTCTAGATAATATTTGAAATAATCTCCCATGTTATAGGGCATGAATGGTCTCATTGCCATTGGGTCATTTCGTAACTCTCCAACCTTTCCGATTGCAGCCGCAGTAGTCTCTACCCTCTGCATTGCGCCAAAGAGGACGCCTTCATCCCAGCTTCTGGCTTCCATTATAAGTGGCATAAGATCACTTCTCCTTCCTCCGAAAAGGAAAGCACTTACTGGTGCTCCATTTGGGTTTTCATAGTCAGGAGACAGATTTCTGTATTCCTTTATTGGAGTGCTGAATCTGGAGTTGGGATGGGCGGCCTTATCCGTTCCATCAAAAGGTTTCCCCCTCCAGTCAATAAGACCTTCGGGCACCTCTGACATACCTTCCCAGTATGGACATTTTCTTGAGTCGATTCCAACGTTCGTGAATAGAGTGTTTCTTTTGATTGCATCCATTGCCCTTGGATTTGTTTTATAACTCGTGTGCGGAGCAACTCCGAAGAAACCATATTCTGGATTTATTCCTCTAAGTTGACCATTTACAGGATGCATCCAGGTAATATCGTCACTTACCAGATAGGTGTCCCATCCTGCCTTTAGAAAATCATCGGGAGGCTGTAGCATAGACAAATTAGTTTTGCCGCTTGAACTTGGAAAGGCCCCAGAAATATAGGTCATCCTTCCAGTAGGTTCTCTTATTCCAATCATCATCATATGTTCAGCCATCCATCCCTCTCTCTTTGCCCTGAAAGAAGCTATTCTCAGTGCATGGCATTTTTTGCTAAGCAGAGCATTTCCTCCATAATTTGTATTGAAGCTTATCACGGTTCCCATTCCATCATTTTCGTCTGGAAAATGCAAAATGTATCTCTTTTCTGGGTTAAGATCTGCTGTAGCATGCATTCCAAGAACGTATGAGTTGCTCAAGGCTATTGGCTTTGCAGTAACCCTACCTACCCTGGTTATTTTCATAAGGTTTAGAACGACATACAGACTATCTGTAAGCTCTATCCCACCCTGCCCAAAAGGAGAATCTATTGGTCCAAGCCAGTATGGTACAATATAAAGTGTTTTTCCCTTCATCGCTCCTTCGAGGTTTGTTCTTGCTATTTCGATGGCTTCATCAGTATTAAGCCAGTAGTTTGTGGGTCCCACATCATCATGAGAACCACGTGTGCATATGTATGTGTCCCTTTCAGATCGGGCTACGTCGAACGGTGCACTTCGGTAAAGATAGGAATTTGGATATTCAGTATCATTCATTTTGATCAATAAGTTTTCTTCAACAAGATGGTTAATTACGTCCTGCTCTTCGTATCCTTCTATTACTTTTATATCTGGCTTTCCTACGAGGACCCAGTATTCTGATATATCCCTAAGTGTTCTTTCCATGAGACTGGTATTGTAATTACTCATCGCTCTAAAGAACACACTATCTTTCACCAAACTTTCAATTTCTTTTTTCTGATTTTCCATTTCTTCTGCCAGCCCTAACATTTTTGAACCTAACACTTCATTTTTTAAGGTATAAAAAGAATTTGTCCCAATATTAAGTCATTTGCATATATCCTCTATATAAAATATATAGAATTAAATCTAAATCCCCTCTTAGTCTCGAGTTAAGAAATATTTTAATACAATGAGATCCATTAAGGTCGATGGATTCATCGATCTCCTTGAAGGATATTAATGTGAATGAGGTATCTTTATTCATAAAAATCTTGAAAGGGGAAACGAACCTCACTCTAATGGCAAAAGATCTTGGAATTACACTCCAGGGCGTAAGATATTATATAACTACTATGAAAGAAAAAGGGTTTCTTGAAGACTTTAAGATCACACCTAAGGGATATGAATACCTGAGTTCTGTGATGAAATTGTTAAAAGGTTTTGTTGTTGAGGGGACTGACATCATTTTTAAATCAACTGACTGGGAGTGCATTAGTGACAATAATTTCAAAGTCGGAGAAATTGTCTACCTTCATATGGATGGAGGGTTTCTGCACGCAAGTAAACAAAACAAAAATAATGAGGCAGAAGCCATTGCCGTCGAAAGTGCAAAGGCAGGAAATAAGCTGAGAATAAGGGACATAAAGGGTATAATAAACATTAATTTTGGGACAGTATGGATAGAGACTATAGAGAATCTAAATGAGAACAACTCCGAAATAATCAGAGATAGAATAATAAAATTAGTAGAAACCGAGAGAGAGAATTTCAGGATATTTGTAATGGGAGAAGGTGCCTATTCCATACTTTCCAGTGAGATTGACGTGAACATATTCGCACCTCTTGCCGGAGCCTTTGATTGCGCAAATAGAGGACTAGACTCAAAGATATACACAACCGCTGAATCCCTTAACCTAAATTTTGAGGAATTTTCTGCACTCAAGGAAAAATTTCCCAATGTGAAAACGAATCTTACAACCTTTAAAATATAATATTGAAAGTATATTAGTCAAAATATTCGAACAAAGGTTAGTTGTCCATAGTTTTTATTCACTATGATGAATTTAAAAAAGTGGATCAACATGTATCAATATTTAAATAATAAGAAATTATGACTAGTTCATACACAAAGAGGTGCAATGATGGAGGACGATGAAGGTGGCCGTGGGAATTCATATTCTAGCAGACATGTATGGTATAGAACCAGAGCTTCTGGAGCGAAAAGAGAATTTGATGGAGATAATTGAGAGGTCCATCAGGGTTGGAAACCTCACAAAAATTTCATCGGATTACTATCAATTTGAACCAGTAGGTGCAAGCGGTATCGTTTTACTAGCTGAATCTCATATATCATTCCATACCTGGCCAGAGTATGGTATGATTGCGCTGGATCTATTTACATGTGGAGACCCAGAAAAGGCAGATATAGCTTTTCAATACATTAAGGAAAAGTTGAATCCTAAAGAAGTTCAGTTCGTAAAGCACGAGCGGGGTTCAAAAGTGTCATTAAGTAATGCACCCCAGCCAGCTGCAACTCAGTTTGTTTAAAGCTAGTAATGAACCGTAAACAAAATTTCTTAATTTTAGCTGTATTACTTATTGCTGGTTCTATCGTTTTTTTTACCCGGGAGCCAGTAATTATTATAATTTTCATTATTGCAATAATTTTTGGACTCGACATGAGTTCTGATGAATTATACGAAGAGATTGAAAAGATCACTGGAAGGAAACCGGGTTTGTTTTATGGACTAACACTCTTTTCATTTCTAACAAGTTTTGATGAAATTGCTGTATCGGCTAGCTCTATTGCAGAAGGATATCCAGGCATATCCATAGGAACACTTGTAGGATCCATTGTTGTTACCCTGTTGATTTTTCTTGTTATTCTAAAATTTTCCAGAACTAAGATTGAAAAAAGATACGCTCCCTTTTTATTAATAGCCCCAGTTTATATTCTTCTCCTAGTAGTACTTCATATGGAAGAAGTTCCGGTAATATTACTTTTAACCATTGCAACTATAGGTATTTCGTTTTTCGCATTTTATTATCTTAGCAGTAAAGAAAGAATTAGGGAAGTGAAAGTTGATAAGAAAGAAAAACAGGTTATTGGGACCAATATTCTGGAACTTATCATCTTTGTAGTTAGCATATTAGTTTTTTCACTCTACCTATCGCGGGGCACAGCTTCCATGGGGATCGATTTGAATATAGGAGAGGTCAACTCAGGATATATTATACCAGGTATTTTAGGCTCAATTCCTGAGATAGTGGTCATAAAGAGTTCTATAAAGAGAAATGATTCAAAGAGTGTTGCAGGGATTATAACTGGCAGTACTGTTATAAAAGGAGGAATTCTGCTACCCTTACTCGCTTTTGTCTATAATTATACTCCAGCCTATGACAATATTACTATTTCTGGTAGTGTCGCCATCCTGATTATTACGATCATTTTAATTTTCTTATAAATCTGATTCATGCTTCTACAAGACCCCAAAATTTCTAACTTATGAGTTTACGAATCTATAGTGGATTGATCTAAAATATTACCTAAATATTCAGCAGCAGTCCTGTGCATGAATCCTATACTCTCGTTCCCCAGAAAATATTCTCTTTTCTCTTTATTTTAATAATTTCTTCCAGCGTTTCCATCGTTTTTTCGTCCAGTGATCTTTCCTTAAGTTTTTTTACTACATCTTCAGTTATGTCTACGTATATAGGCTGATCTGCAGAAATTTGCCTGTTAAGGGTAACTCCATCAATTGCT
>JAKBGP010000168.1 GCA_021833045.1 Thermoplasmata archaeon | reverse complement strand
GATCCAGGTTGACCGATACAGAGTTTCATAAATTAATGGGCATCTTCAGGTATATTATTTTCAACCTGAATGATTCAGATGAGAAAATTTAATGTGTTATTTGAAGCTCCCAATTCACATTATGTGGTGCGTACAATATGAAGCAAAACACAAGGAAATTTGTAGCCATATCCATAGCTGCGGTACTTTCGGGTCTATTTGGCTACACCATGTTGAGTATAGAATCAGCTCCGTCATTAATATCAACCGATAAATCAATCGCTGAATCAGATTTCACTTCATTTAGCGCAAAATATTCCCGAATTAACACAGCTATTTCTGGTCAATTCGTCACGATTATTGGAGGGCTGAATGTCCCCCAGGGCATCATAAGTAATGACCTACCATTCTCTACTGGCATTAGTGTCGCAGTATTTGAGAATAATACCCAGTCATACGGTATTTCAATTCATTTAATCGATATGACTTATAATCGTACAATAATATCTGTAAGTCATGTTTCAACAATCCTGACCAACAACAACACAATTTTTATTGAAAGATACTGCTATTCTTTCAGTAAATCCGGCAGTTACAACGTTTTGCAACATCTTAATGCAGAGTTTGAAGTAAACTTATACAAATTTATAGGTCCATTTCAATTTGAGATAAAGACGATCAAATTATCATTTTAATTTGTTACGCTCAATATTATGTTAAGAAAAATATGAGTTGTATGGAAATTTAAAAAACAATTATTTCCATTATATGATTCAATATAGAGATTAAAGTCTATATCAAAAGTAAAGATGCTGACACATGCTTCCTGTTAATTTTAAATTCGGCTTTTCTCTCGCAGGCTTCCAGTCCGAGATGGGTCTGTCAGATATAGATGATAATTCAGACTGGTGGAAATGGGTTCATGACCCTGACAACATAATGTCTGGGATAGTTTCTGGTGATTTTCCCGAAGGTGGCGTTGCATACTGGGATTTATATAGGAACTATCATTCTATAGTCTCTGAGATAGGCATGAATGCTGCCAGACTCGGTGTTGAATGGACAAGATTGTTTCCTAAAGCTTCGATCGAAGTAAAAGCTGAATCCAGAATTGATCGGGGAGATATAATTCGAGTTGATGTCGATGAAAAAGTTCTTGAAAAAATGGACTCAATTGCCAACAAGGCAGCCGTCAAGAGATATACTGAAATTTTCAGCGACCTGAAGGAAAGAGGAATATCTCTCATAATAAACGCTTATCACTGGCCGCTTCCCCTCATTCTGCATGATCCGATTCAATCCAGATCTACTGGTCTGAAGAATTCTAGCAATGGTTGGATTAACCATACGACCGTAATAGAATTTGTCAAGTATGCAGCTTATGTGGCTTGGAAATTTGACGATTTTGCTGAGCAGTTTTCGATAATGAATGAACCAAATGTCGTCTGGGGTAACGGATTTGTCAATGTAAAGTCCGGGTTTCCGCCTGCTTTTCCTTCTATTCAGGCAGCAACTTTGGCAAAGAAGCACATGGTTGAAGCATGTGCAAGGTCCTATGAACAAATGAAACAGTTTTCATCAAAGCCCATTGGCGTGATTTACGCAAATTCTGACATTCAGGTTCTTCCTCACGATGATGAGGAAGCAGCGGAAAAGGTTAGATATAACGATAGATATTCTTTTTTCGATGCGCTATTAAAGGGTGATTTTTCCTGGTGCAGGCAACTAGATAAAAAAAGCACGTTCTCTGAAGTCTCTGAAGAACATAGAAAGGATATAGTCAATAGATTGGACTGGATCGGTGTTAATTACTATACCAGAACCGTACTTAAAGCAGATAGATCCGGTTACAAAACGGTGAAAGGATATGGGCATTCCTGCACTGCAGGCTTCTCCAGTGCAGACGGAAGAGAAGTGAGTGACTTTGGCTGGGAGGTTTATCCATCTGGTCTCTACAATGTCTTGAAACAGTACTGGGACAGGTATAATCTACCTATGATGGTAACAGAAAACGGCGTTGCTGATAGTCTGGATAAGATAAGACCAAGGTACATTGTATCGCACATTAAACAGATAGAGAAGGCAGTCAATGCTGGTATCAACGTTCAAGGTTATCTGCACTGGTCACTTGTTGACAATTATGAATGGTGTGCCGGTTTTGGCATGAAATTTGGATTGTTGGGTGTTGACCTAAAAACAAGGAAAATTCAGATCAGACCAAGTGCTTTGATATACAAGAGAATCATCGAAAGCAACGGCATACCTGAAGACCTTGAGTGGATGTCTTCAGATCAGGTTTCAGGGAAAACCCTTTGAAATCAAGAATCATTTGAACTTTTTTCTGCAGCAGACCCACTAAAAATTATCAGCAACTAAACTTTTTTTTACTTATTCTGTTAAATATAAATTTTAATTTGGAGTAGACCATGGAATTTGGCGGGAATAGAATCAACTTTTCAATCTCAGCAAAAGCAATTCTGGAAACTCTGTCAATGCGAAAATACATTATTTTGTTTGTTGTAATTTCAGCTCTTCTAACCAGTTTATACTATATTTTACTTCCAATGCTACCATTTGGAACTTTCTTTTTGCCTGCAGTAAAATTTATTACTCCAATGCAGGTTGTTTTCTCTTTTGCAATGGGCATCCTCTTTTCGCTTCTTATTTCAATTGCTATTAGATCACATTCTTTTGGCGTAAAAATAAATAAGGGAACTGGAGTCGCCTCTGTTTTGACCAGCATCGTTAATGTGTTCTGCTGTACACCAATTATACCGTCGATAATAGGAATTGTCGGTGCGTCCTCGCCGTTTGTTTTCAGGTATTCGCCTGCAATACAGCACTTTTTTGCTGTGAATTATCCGATATTCTACATAATTTCAATCGTAATGCTTACATATTCCATCCTGAAATTAGCCTCAAATTTGGGTTGTTGCCGATTGGATGTTGTAAGCGAAGAGAAGGTTATGCCACAAAATCAGGAGTTATGATAGAGAATGTCAAAGTCCAACAAGAAAAAGATGGAACAGTTAAGGAAAAGACAGCTAAAAGCCAGGAAAAAAATGGAGAAAATAGCGCTTATAACCATAACAATTGCCATACTTGTTGTAGTAGGCATACATTATGGTGCATCTGCTATTAATGTAAGCCATACAGTAACTAAGAGCACGAAAAAAGCACTGAGTTACTTTAACGTTTCATTAATAAATGGTGGAACGGTTTCAACTAAGTCGTTAGAGGGTCAGCCTTTAGTTGTCTGGTTGATGACTACTTGGTGCTCCTCGTGCGCTGAGACAAGCGAGCTTCTGGTATCGCAGTACTATAATACCTTTAGGTCAGACGGAATTCGTTTGCTGCAGATAGAAAATTATAATGATCTGAATCAACAGGGCCAGAGCCTGCCAGCATTTGTATCACAATACGGTGGTTCAAATGAGCCGGGCTGGTATATTGGGACTGCTCCACAGTGGGTAACGCAACAGTATAATCCGGCTGGCGTACTTGATATATATTATCTGGTGAACTCGCAGGGATATATTGTTGGCAGCGGGCAGGGCCTTGGGTCAAACTTAAACACCGTAATTGCGACTTTAGGATGAAGTTTATACAATTCAATAAAAAATGGCTATATCGGATTGTTGCCATTGTTGTTGTGGTAGTTGCCATAGCTGTGGGATCAAAAATAGATCTACTTGGAAATTCACAGAAAGGAAGCACGCTAAATTAATACCACAAAAATGCACTGCATTGTCAGGTGAAAACTCCTCTTATAATCGTGCGAAACTATGTCCGATTAATGGTTAATAGAAACAAAGTTGAAAGCTAAAATCCATTTCCAGAAGAAATTCTGTGCAGTCAATGCCAAAGCTATTGAACGTTACAAGTTGCTCATTTAGACTTAGAATTCTTTTCTATTCTTATTACAGGTCGTAAAATTATATTCCCTTAGGAATGCGTGTCTTCGATCCAATCTGGGATTGCATTATCCGCCTGCGAAGAGACATTGTAAATGTGCCCGTTGAGTTTTCATGAATAAAGAGTGTTAAAACTCAAAATTTTAAGTCTGAAATCATATGCTAGAAATTATTATATTTTAAGTCTTTCTGCTCCAAATCGAATATTTATTACAATTGTATAACTAATATCGCTAGCATTATATACATCTCTGAAGTAACATTTCATATATGATCCAGAAGAGTAAAAAGCTGATCATGTTCGCTGTGATTGCGGTCATCATAGTTGCAGTTCCCATATCATTTTACTCATTGTCATCTTACCAAACGCCAATAAGCGTTCATAATGATTGTTATGTTTCATATGTAAACTATAGCAAGAGCCCAACCAACGGGGATGACCCGATAGAGGTTGGAACGTTGTATCTAACCTCCTTGATTGATGAGACCAATCATCCTACGTCAAGTCTCACGATGAATATTACTTCGTATATTTTGCAATGCTGTCTAGATACGAAGGAGACGATTATACACTCGAATGTCTCATTCTGTGGAAACCTTTCATCATCGCTGCACCCTACTACGATGAAATTGAAGATAACGGGATGTATGGTAAACGGGACCATTGGGATGGCCATTACTAATTGGCCCTATTCATACAATGGTCACTCATCAAACATCTCCCTTGATGGTTCCTATTACAATAGTTCAGGTACATGTGTCTATGACACATTATCGCTCGATAACTTCTCTAACTTTCCCTTTTTTGGAAGCCACTCTCCATTCTTTCATTTCAAGTATTCACAGGAAAATGTCCAGATCTGTTATGCCCCACCATTTAACCAGACTCATATCCTCACGTTTAAATTATCAATCTTTGGACTGCAGAAGCCTGTTTATCTTGAATATAGAATGGTGGTGACAAAGACCTGAATAGTCTGCAAGTGAAAGTACCTAGACAAGAATTGACACTGCTGGTATTTTTGCTGGCATTCGGAAGAGGGGTGCTTTTCAGTCTTCTTCCGGAAGCGAAAATGCTACTTACAGCCGAAACAGGGTACAATGGGACCGCTGAGATTTGAACTCAGGTTACCAACACCCCAAGCTGGTAGGATACCAGGCTACCCCACGGTCCCAGGTTTACGAAAAAGGGAGTATCTCGTCTATAAGATCAACGTGTGAGATAAT
>JAKBGP010000167.1 GCA_021833045.1 Thermoplasmata archaeon | reverse complement strand
TGGGCTGACAGATATGGTATCGGATGAGCTCATATCAAATATCTTAAGCAATAGGCAAAAGACAACTGATCAGCTTATTTCTGACCTTAAAGAAGCAGCTTTTAACAATGGCGGTAGGGATAATATAACCATAATCCTGTGTAAGATAGAAGATGCATGAATATTACGTTACCATAAAATTCTGGGTTGCTAAATGAAAATAAAACCCATACTGCAGAAATGAAATTTAATAATTCGATCGGTATTACAGTGGCATGGTTATAAGCTTTGAAAAGCAGATAGAAGATATAGATTCTTTAAGAATAAAGACTGCTAGAGATATGCTTAATCAGTTTTGCAAATATATTTCTGAAAATAATCCTAAATACAACTGGGTTGGAGTGTATGTACTGAGAAAAAATAAGCTGATACTAGAAAGCTATGTTGGAAAACCAACAATTCATGAAGAAATATCCATAGGAGAAGGGCTTTGCAGTCAGGCCATTGTTCAGAATAACATTGTAAACGAGCCTGACGTAACTTCAAATTCTAAATACCTTGCCTGTTCAGTTGAAACTAAATCTGAGCTTGTTGTTCCAGTGAGAGCCAATGGCTCACCAGTTGGGGAAATTGATATTGATTCAGATAGTCCCAGAGCATTCACTAAGGAAGATGAGAAATTTGTTTCGCAACTTACAGAGCTAATATCAAATCAGGTAAAGATTCTTTCAGATTAAAATGGTTTCCAGATTAAATAGAGAGCAATACAGAGCATTATCGGAACTATCTCTGGTGCAGTTTTTAAGATTGACAGGGATCTTCTTCGTTATTCCATTAATTGGGGTATATGCATCAAAATTTACACAAAATGGTATACTTATAGGACTTGCTCTTGCATCTTATGAAATATCCATGGCAGTGATGCAAATTCCAAGTGGATACTTATCAAGAATTATAGGACGGAAGAATTACATATATTTAGGATTATCTCTGTTTATTCTCGGGAACATATTGAGTTATGCTGGAAATAATATATGGCTTCTTATAACTGGTAGATTTATCGCTGGGCTTGGGGCAATAAGTACCCCAATTACATCTATGGCCATTGACTCTGTTCCTGAAGACAGAAGGAATACTGCAATGGCCATAACGGGAATAGGAATAGGATTTGCTTTCATGGGAGGAATTGGTTTCTCACCACTAATTGCCACGTTTATAGGGGTAAGAAATTTCTTCCTGATCTCTGCAATTTTAGGGATAGGGGCAATTTTTATTATAACCAGAATCAAAGAGACAAAACACACAGTAAATCAAAAGCATATGAATGAAACTATACTTAAACACAAAGATTATCTCATATATACTGGTGCATTTCTGGTTTCTTCGGCTAGCTTCATGATATTTTTATCTGTTCAAATTTATGCTGTTCCCTATTTTGATTTATTTCAGTATGGGCTCATTCTATTTCTTAGCGTTCTTATTTCAGGCATAATAGCAGTAACAATTTCGGAGGGTGTTTATAGAATTAGAAAATTCAATGTAATTGGCCTATCCTCAGTTCTTATTTTTGTTGGAATAACCACAGTCTATTTAGGACTCATTTTACACCTGAATTATATACTTTATATGATAGCCTTAATACCATTTTTCACGGGTTTTTCCATATATGAAATTGTTATAATTCCTCTCCTGGCAGGGGTCCTGAGCAATAGAGAAAGAAATCTATCCTTTGGGATATTTTATGCATTTCAGTATTCTGGAAATGGAATTGGAGCAATTCTTGAGGGTGCCCTCCTGCTATTTCTTAGAGGAAATTATTTGCTCCCGGTATCGTTTACTACTGTAATTATAATAGGAACTGTTGCTGGATTGTTTTTTGTCATTGCCAGTTCAGGAGTTTATAAAATTGATAAGGCTCTCTGAAATATGATGAGAACCTATTGACAGAATCTTATTTTCCACCACGTCTATTACTGAAATTGATGAATTCTCTATCTGGATTCCGCCAGAATCTTCTTCCTCCAGCCCCATAATATTACATATCAATGCCTTGATTGGCAATGCATGAGAGAAATAGATGTTGATCCCAGGATATTTCTTTATGGCTTCCATCATTCTCTTACCATTATCTTCAAAAGCTTCAATTCCGAACTCCCTCTTATGAAACTTAGGAAATTCGCTAAAGCTAATATTGTTGTATTTCCCAAATCTTGTTTCTGTAAGAAGATCATCCCTTATTACATCCATTTCCAGACCCATACTCTTCATTACGTTAAGACCAGTTTGAACTGCTCTAATGATTGGGCTTGATATAAATAAATTAACACTACTGGAGATTGGCTCAAGCAATTTTCCAGTTTTTACTGCCTGTTTAACCCCCAATTCGGTAAGGGGGAATCCATCTATATCCTCCGATACAATTTTTCTAACATTTGCCAGGCTCTCTCCATGCCTGACCAGTATGGCGATGTTTTTTCTATTTTTAATCATGCAATTTATTCCTCCATATTACATACTGTTCATAATTCTAACCTGGCATTAAATATGCTCGATCTGGAAAAACTTAGTTATAACATCAAAGTCCGTTACCTCTAATTGAGGAAAGATTCAAAACCAGAGGAAAATAATTATAGAATTCTAGAAAGAATCATAATAGGCTTTGCATGAAAAAATCATGTTTTTAATCTGTAAAAATACATTAATAATAATAATCTTTGATTGATGTGGTTAACATGAGTAGTAGTACCATGAATCATCTGAAAAATGAAGAAAGCCCTTATCTTATTCAACATGCATCAAACCCAGTTGACTGGTACCCTTGGTCGAAGAAAGCTTTCGAAAAGGCCAAAAAAGATAATAAACTCATCTTCCTAAGCATAGGCTACTCCACCTGTCACTGGTGTCATGTGATGGAAAAAGAAAGCTTCAGCAGAGATGATGTCGCAAAGGTAATGAATGAAAAATATGTAAGTATCAAAGTTGATCGGGAGGAGATGCCAGATGTTGATGCTTATTTCATAGATTTTGCAAACAGAGTCGCGGGTAATGCTGGATGGCCACTGAATATAATTCTTACTCCAGACCTGAAGCCGGTCTTTCCATTCACATATATTCCAAGAGAGTCAAGGTATGGGTCCATAGGAATAATAGAACTTCTGAACAGTATTCATGAATTATGGACTAATAGCCCTGAGGAAATATTTAGAAAGGTAGAGGAGAATGAAAAATTAACAGTAAACAAAATTCCAAAGGCCACTAATTATAAAAATGAAAATCTGGAAACTTTAGCTTACAATCAGCTTAAAAGCTCATTTGACAGGAGTTATGGTGGATTTGGTAGAAACATGAAATTTCCATCATCACATATAATGTCTTTCCTCTCTAACTATTACAATATATACAAAGCAAATGAAGCCCTTGAAATGGCAGAAACAACTGCAGCAGCCATAAGAATGGGTGGAATCTATGACCATGTGGGAAATGGTATCCATAGGTATGCCACTGATTTTGGATGGAAGATCCCACACTTTGAAAAGATGCTCTATGATCAGGCAAATTTTATAATGGCATTATCTAAACTATACACCGCAACGTCAAAGAAGCAATATATAGATATAATAAATGAAGAGATGGAGTTCCTCAGGGACAAAATGTTATCTCCAGAGGGTGGCTATTATAGTGCCATAGATGCTGATAGTGAAGGGGTAGAGGGGAAATACTACCTCTGGACCTCCGGAGAATTAATGAGATTGCTGGGAGAAGACTACACTAAATTTGCATCAACCTTCAATGTACGTGAAGATGGTAACTACATTGAAGAGCCAAAAGGAATGTCCAATGGAAAAAATATTCTGTACATTGAGAATGAAAAGAATTATACTGACAGATTCAATAAAAGTGGATTCTTCTGGCTGGATGAAGTGATAAAACAGAGTCTTGGTAAACTGAAGAATGCAAGGGAGAGACGGGTTCCACCTCAAACAGATACAAAGATTTGTGGAGACATTAATGGATTCCTTCTATATTCCCTAAGCGAAGCATTTTCTTCAACCAACGATAAACGATTTTTAAAATACGCAGAGGACCTATACAATTTTCTCTCAAATAAATATGTCAAGAATGGTAGATGTGTTCATTTGATTTATCCAAGCGGGAAAACTATTTCTGGTTATCTATCAGATTACGCATTCCTTTCAATGGGCTTCTTTAAATTCGGATTTTCTACTGCAAACAATCAGGCAATTGATAATGCAAAAGAGATCGCTGACCAGTTATACCTTAAACTAAATGCTGAGCGGGATACCATAATGAATGAAAACAGAAGTGCGTTCATTGGTACCCTGAATTCTCAGGAAGACTCTTCCATTCCATCCCAGTTTGCTGTTTATGAGAGAACACAGCTCTATGCAAATATGGCAGGCCAGTACAATGAATTGATAAATTTATCTACATCTGAAACTGTGGAGAATATAACAAAATACCCATCATATTTCACATTCAGAATGGAAACCGAAATGGAAAGAAAGAACTCTATTCTCCTTAAAGGAAATTACAATGAAATAGATGATTTGATTAAAATGCGTGAAAACCTTGCCGAAAAAGGCTACTCCAGTGTTTACTTTGAACGTGATGATTCTTTGAAATCAAATACATACTCATTATGCAACTCAACAGCCTGTGTTCTTAATGGTGTTAGCTTTGATAGTATACTGAACTATTTGAAGTCACAGAAAAAATGATCTTCACACCGGAGTTACAGTTGCAAATACGGAACTCGCGTATATCAGTTCTACCTCGGTAATCGTATTATATTTTCCCTCGATGGTGAGTTCAATATTATTAAGCGGAGAAAATGTTGTTGTGGTTGTATATATAGTTATATTACCGTGGGTGCCAGGCGCAAGTGAACCATCATATATTACCCTGGAACCGTCAAATATCTCTACAAATATTTTCGATAGTGATGGGGAAGTACTTGTAGACGAGATATTAAGATAATAAGAATTCGTTTTTGTATTGTTTATTACACCGCTAAGACTCAGTGAAGAATCTATATCCTCTATGTGTGAGGAATTTGTAAATGTTGAAAGTATTGAGATCAGGGTCGCAGCTAAAACGACAGTTATGGCTATAAGCAATATTGTAGCAATAATTGGAAGATCG
>JAKBGP010000166.1 GCA_021833045.1 Thermoplasmata archaeon | reverse complement strand
AGTACCAAGGGTTGGATAGAAATTATTCAGTGATTCAAAGGTTACAGATACGTTTGAATGCTCACTATTGAAAGTATTGACCATATTCTGATCAAATGTATATTCCTCACCGCTGGATACTGCAGCCGCGAAAATAATAGACTGCTTGCTAGACTTTGCCGGATGGTAGACTTCAAAATAAATGCCCAATCCAGCCACTATTACTATGATTACAATAACGATTGAATAAATCGCTTTCTTGTTCATTATAACATCACTGAATATACTAATGAACATTAGTATATAAATTTTATTTTACACAAATAACTGTATAAATAGTATAATGATGAATTAAGTTTTTACCCGAGTATCAACCGTCATAATCATATTGGACACTTAAGATATGAGGAGAATGCTTTTTAAACTCACTTACTATGTATTGATATGAAGACGGATATTGCCTTTATACATCCTCCTAGCATTTACGACTTCAGAAAGAGGAATTTGAAAGCTGGGCCGATTAGTGATGTTGTACCGTCAACACCAGTTTTTGAGATGTATCCCATGGGATTTCTCAGCATGCTATCTTACCTTGTTCCTAAAGGATATAATGCAAGAATAAGCAATGTTGCATCCATGATGGTAATGTCGGATAAATTCGATCCTGTAAAATATTTGAAATCTCTGGATACAGAAATTTATGGAATTGATCTCCACTGGTTACCGCATGTTCATGGCGCAATAAGTATTGCCAGAATTATAAAGGAATTTAATCCAGATGCAAGGGTATTGCTTGGAGGTTTTTCCGCAAGCTACTTCTCAGATGATATAATGAAAACGTATCCAGAGATCGATTATGTGCTGAAGGGAGATTTTCAGGAATACAGTACGATGAAGCTGATTGATTCCGTTGAGAAGAATATTGATCTGGGTACAGTTCCAAATCTTGTTTACAGAGATGAAATGAGACATGTGAAACACAATCCGAATTCAAAGGAGAATACTGTTGACAATGTTTTCCTGAATTATAAAGTGTTAATGAGGAATGCAATTAAATATCACGATGTTAAGGGCCATCTGCCATATGCAGACTGGATAAACAATCCAGAATCAGTTACCATAATTGAACATGGATGCCAGTTTAACTGTGCTTTCTGTGGAGGTTCTAATTTCTCTTACAGAAACAATTTCTTTCCTGTATCACCAGTATACAGGAATCCTGAAACTATTGCAAAGGAAATAGAACTGGCAAGAGAGATACTGGGTGCGCCCATATTTGTGGCAGGGGACATTAACCTTGCTGGTGAAAAATTTTATGGTAACCTTTTCAGGGAGATAAAGGAACTTAAGGCTGACATCCCTATTCTTACTGAGTATTTCAGGCCACCTCAGAAAGATTATCTTAACGAGCTTTCCAGATCCTTTGGTGAATTCTCAGTGGAGATATCACCAGAGAGCTCAAGCGAAAATATTAGAAGAATAAATGGGAG
Source organism: Thermoplasmata archaeon (assembly GCA_021833045.1). Next base: position 3,680 of record JAKBGP010000166.1, on the reverse strand, counting down.
AGAATATTCAAATGAATCACTGGAAAAAAGTATTGCAGATGCTAAAGAGGCAGGATGTAAAAAGTTTGATGTATATTTTACCTTAGGCATAAGCGGTCAGGGGGAGAAGGAACTGGAGGATGATATAGAATACGCCACAAAGCTAATGAATCATGAAAAAGGAAGTGACATGAAGGTTTATTCTTTTATTTCCCCACTCACACCATTCATAGATCCTGGTTCACTAATATATGAGAAACCTGAAAAGTATGGATTCCATATAACGGCAAGAACCATAGAAGAATACTACAACCTACTGGATAAGGGAAAGTCATGGGTAGATTTCCTGAATTATTATAACGACTGGATGAGTGCAAAAGATATTGAAAGACTTACATATCAATCAGAAATCGAGATGATTACTGCAAGGAGAGATGTGGGGCTCATAGATTCAGAATCAGCTGAGAATATTATTAACAATATAAACAGGTACATTGATGGAAAGGATTACCAGAAAGATTACAGGAAGAATAGTCACCTTTCATACCTTAATAAGGATATAGAATGGTCAAAGAAACATAATATAACAAGAAGTTCACTGATGGTCTACTGGTATAAGGAACTATTAGGCCTCGAGAAAGATCTTGGAAGGTTGTAAAATGCCATAGTATTTTCATACTTTACATCAAGAATCAATTTTTGATTTATCAGACTGTAAGAAATGAATATTAATTGAATAATTGACTATTTCCATTGTAGTTGCCAGATGATCTGAAGAGAATGATGTCTCTAGAAATGTAGAAATTTCCCATATTATGTAAAGGACATGATTTTTCACCTTATATGTTATGTTAAGAGTTTATTTGTATAGAGAAAATATGATAATTGGAGTTAATTAAAATTCCAGAAATTAAAAAAAGGTGAAAAAAATGACAGCACCATTTGTAGATCCTCTGGCAATCATGTTGATTGGTTTGGCCATGGGAACAGGAATTGGAGCCTTCTACTTCTTTTACGCAGCAAGAGGGCAGAAGGATCAGATAGCCAGTTTGGTTTACCCTGCCATAGGTATAGGATTGTTTGATTTCATGAGCGGTTTTTACATGTCTTTTGCATGGCCAATGAAAACTTTTGGGGTACCGTATAACATGCTATTTGGTGATCCGTTGCTTATGTTCGGTTTACTGCTTATTATTGGCGCAGTAATGATTTATAAGAATGTAAAGCTTGGAATTATGCCCTTACTTAGTGTACTGCTTGGTATTTATGTGCTGGATGGAGCATACAGTATTTCTGCACTGAAACTTGAAACAGGACAGAATTATATAACAGCAATGGGGCTATACATCTTCGATGCAATTGGTGCAATACTTGTTCCTATAGCATACTTCAAACCTGAGGAAGGAAAGAGCGGAGCTATAAAATACATGTATTACGTTGAATGGATAATACTTGGAATCGGTACAATATTTGCACTTGTAATCGGCTATCTGGCATTATATGGACATTTAAGCAGCCCACCATAATGCATTATTTTTAGATTAACAAATACTAATATAATTTTTATATACAGATCAAAGTCGGAGATTGAGATTTTAGAAGTAATTTTGGATTTTACCATATTTAGTGCGGTTATCTGGTTTCGCGGGACATAATAAAATGATTGATTTTATGCGTATGTAGTTGCGCCTCAAGAGGTAACAAATGTTGTAAGGTAGGATTTATTGATTCTTTACATTATCAAAGTTAACAATTCCATATATATTCGGTTAATTCGGCAATAATATTAAAAATCAAAACTTAATTTGAATTTGTGGAAATATAACTTCTGCCATCTAATTTGTACAATTGGGAAGATAAACATTAAAATAGGGTATATATTTAAAAATTTCAATTTTCTATCAAAAATAAGTTTACCATGTAAACTGTTAAAGATAGAAAATTAGATATAATTTATATATATGCTTCATATAATATCGAAAGCTGAATTAATGGAACCACTTGTTGAGATTAAAAATTTAGGAAAAAAATTTGGAGAAAAGTATGCAATTAAAGATCTCACGTTTTCTATCAATAAGGGAGAAATTTTTGGACTTATTGGCCCTAATGGTGCTGGAAAAACAACTACAATAAGAATTTTATGCTGTCTAATCAGTCCAACGGAAGGAAGTGCAAGAATAGGAAATATGGACGTATCAGATCAGAAGGAAACCCAGAAAATAAGGAAAATTATAGGGTATGTACCTGATAATGTAGGACTATACGAGCAGTTAAGTGCGTATGAAAATTTACTTTTCTATGGAAAACTGTATGACTACCCAGAAAGAGAACTGGAAGCAAATATTGAAAAATATCTCCGAATAGTCGATCTCTGGGATGAAAGAAATAAACCTGTTGGGACATATTCAAAGGGAATGAAACAAAAGGTGGCACTTGCCAGGGCACTGGTACATGAACCCAGTTTACTTATCCTAGATGAACCAACTGCCAATCTCGATCCTGAAAGCTCAAAGAATATAAGAGATTTAATCCTGGACCTGAAGAAAGAGGGAAGGACAATACTCTTCAACACGCACAATCTGGATGAGTCCCAGCGTATTTGTGACAGAGTAGGAATTCTGAAGACTACCATAAGAGCTATTGATACCCCGAACAATCTGAAGGAAAAATATGGAAGTGAAAAGCTAATAGTTGTCAGGATAGATGGAGTGGTGGAATCCATAATTGATTCATTAAAAAATTCAGGTTTTTCTGTATTGACAAATAATGGAAACGACCTGACCATTGAAAGCACGGGAAATAGTGATGAAAATCAGGCTATAATTGATGTAGTAAACAAGGCAGGTGGAAAGATAAAGAGCATTAACGAAGTGACTTCAAGTCTGGAGGATGTATACATAAGACTTGTGGAGGGTGAGAAAAAATGAATTTTGGAAAAGCATGGCTTGTCACAAAGAAGGATCTTCTAATAATGAGGAAAAGAAAGTCAATTCTTGCACTCATGTTTGTACTGCCCTTGTTGTTAAGCATAGGACTGCCATCACTGATAGATTACCTCATTATTAGAAAGTCTCCACCGGTAAGCGAAATAACAGAACTCCTCGGGTCATTTGCATACTTTTTCATTCTAATATCTGCATTTATTCCTCTGTATGTTTCCTCATACAGCATAGTTGGAGAAAAATCTGAGAAAAGTATTGAGCCTTTGCTTGCAGCGCCAATCAGTGACAACGAAATACTTCTTGGAAAGTATATTGCAGTCCTTTTGCCAGCTCTTTCTGCAATTTACGTCGCAGGGTTAATATTTATGACTCTCACAGACCTTCTAACTCATAACTTCATTCATTACTATTACTATCCAAACTGGACCTTTGGTGCAGTAATGCTTGTAGGTGTTCCACTTGGTTCATTATATGGAGTGGCACTGGGAATACTGGTGTCTTCTAAAACAAACAATGTTCAGAGTTCCTACCAGATGGGTGGAATTACACTCATTCCTTTCATTATCCTCTATGTGATGGGTGAGGTAAACATAATAAGTCTTGATGATGTAAACAATATATTACTTATCTGCCTTGGAATATTCATAGCCGTGATTATTGTTTACATCTTTAACAGCAAAACGTTCAATCGTGAAAGAATCATCCTGAACTGGAAATAATCAAAATATTAAATTTATCTATTTGAGGTACAATTTTTAA
>JAKBGP010000165.1 GCA_021833045.1 Thermoplasmata archaeon | reverse complement strand
GCAAAGTGGTTTCTAAGTCATTAAGATGGAGAAATGCCTTTATTGGGGCACTTGCCACCGATATTGTGGCAATATTGTAACTTGCGGTCAATATGCTTATTGAACCAACAACTGTGGGATTAGAAAACGTGGACCAGGAAATTCTATTCATTAGGTAATCCTAATTTCTTGATTGATGTATATCACTTAATATTTGTTATGAAGTGCCCAAGAGAGCGAATTAGCACAATTACATGTTCTATTCTAATCAGACGATTGATGTTAAAACCAACTTGCATTTTGGGCTTATCTATATCCCCATATACAGAATAGGCCAGACCCGATTTATTCAATATATTGAGAGACTTTCGCTTCAGTCCGCGTTCCAAGTGAAGCGCAAAGGTTTATACTTATCATTCTATTATAAAATCAATAAGATTTACAGTGATCATGGAGAAGGATGAGGATGGAATATATGTGGTTAAAGTTCCAGCTTTGCCCGGGTGCATATCTGACGGGCGCACTGTAGAAGAGGCCATGTCAAACATAAGGGAAGCTATCCTGGGGTTTATAGACGACATGAATGCGGATGGAGAGACCATTCCCCATGACATAGACATCATTGGAAACATTGAACTCAATGCCTAAACTACCATCTGTTTCTGGAAAAGATACCGTGAAAGCACTTTCTAAAGTAAGATTTAGACTCAGGAGACGGTTGGAAGCCTATGATACTGAAAAGAGAATCAGATGGAAAGAGGGTGGCAATTCCAAGCCACGATGAATTTCCAAAAGGCACGCTAAGAGCAATAACAAGGCAGTGCGATCTTACTGTAGAGGAATTCATCGGGGTATAGTGAATTGCGGTAAAATGTCATGAATTTCAAAATCCACAATTCAAAGCAATTGTTACCTATTCTTTAAAATCACTTTTAATGTTAATACCAATTTGCCTGAAGGCTTCTATTATTTTTTCTTCAAACTCAGCTTTAGAGATTCCTCCTTTACTGACTTCGATCTCCAGTTTCATTAATTCAAACTTGCTTTGCAGAAAGTTCATAACACCCATAAGCTGCGAAACTTTACCATGTGGTAATGACAACTGAATGCGTAAAGAAGTTGTACCTTCAGCTCCCGGCTGATCTTTTTCCTTGTCCGGAGTTTTACCAGGACCATCTAATGGTTCTTTAATGGGCAGCGTTGATGCCTTAAGTTCTTTAGGTTTGGTCTGTTCAGTGGAGATTTTTGCACTCACCAATACGCTACTTGGATCAATTACCATTTCTTCATTATAATCTTTACAAATTAGTTCTCCACTCTCACTGAGATATCCGGTCCCAAAATCACCATTTTTAATACCTTCCCTTACTCCATGTTCTAATGCCTCAAAAGAGGTAATCCGGATCTCTCCAGGAGTTTTGAGAAGAGAATCATAAATCAGATCAATTCTTATGAAATCTCTATTTTGAATAAATCTTTCCTTAATACGTATACTGGATATTCTCTCCAGGATTTCACCCTCATTCTTGAGGTCTGAGTAAACTCGCTCATCTATTTTGAACTTTTCTCCAAACGTCGGAACACCCAGATTAATTTCCCGAGGCGATTCCTTCGATGGAACAAATACCGTTCTATAATATCTGAGTAGAAACTCTAAAGTGTTCTCATCCTCGTGCCGGATATTTTTTGATATCTCTTCCCGCTGATCCTGATTTAAGTTTAGCGTCTTGTCAGATTTAATTTGCTCATAAGCTATTGATTGCTTGAGTGTATCTGTGAATCTGTTTTTTTCCTGTTCGAAAGGACATAAAAATATTAGGGTATTTCTAAAGACTCGCGGTGATTCACCTTTTAAGTCTATAAATTTCTTTATTTTTTCCAAATTATTATCCTTCAAGATAATAAGTTTAAGTTCCTTATTATCCGGAATATCTCCTGGTTGATCTGGCCAGATAAATGTTTTTATCTTAGAGCCAGAAATATTTTTATTCAATAATTGGAATTCCTTTTCCGAAACTTCTTCCAGAGTAACATTATCCATTTTAGTTAACAATATCCGGTTAAGATTTGGTTCGTTTGAAAAGAAGTACTTATCTTGGTAAACCTGAAGGTAGAAAAGTTTACCTTTTAGTTTTTCAGCTGATTCCGCAATTGTGCTAGCTGGATTATCTAATGTGGTAGCTGATCTTTTCAGGTCACTGACGTACACCCCTTTCTCATGGCCTCCGGAAAATGAATACAGAAAAATAGTTGTCGCAGTCCTGGTGCCCAACCTTAACCCCGCATTAGATCGCCCAAGCATGTTATCAACTTTCTTGGCACCTGAATCAGAAGAGGTTATGTCTGCGGCTATTACACCGCTGAATTCCATACCTATGTGCTTAATCAGCTCCCGTTTTATCTCTTCATTGCCTAAGTTAAAGTCGGCTAAAGATATGTAATGATTATTTGACTCCTTCAGATCGTAGATCACGAGGGAAAGCAATCTCAACACACCTCTCGTTCTTTGAAAATTAGGGAAGGTACCCCATCTTTCATAGAGTACGTTAATCACCTCAGGAAGGAATGGATACGAAGCAAGGAATTCATTACGATATTCGGATACTTCTTTTCCAGTAGGAAGAATATCTTCTTTTTGACTGTATTTTATGAAATCAGATACTATTCTTTTTGCGGCATCTTCGTCTATGGATGAAAAAAGTCTCTTTCTAATTACTTTTGTTATCTCATTATCTTGGACAGGCGTGTATATCTTTTCCAGGCGGCCATATATTTTCTGCAGTTGTTGAAAATACCTTTCATATTGGAGGTCACTGGGGTCAGTGCTTGATGGCAAAGTTACAACCAAGCAAACCTTGTCAGTTATCGCAGCTGCCTCAGAAATTTCCTGCATGAATGCGATTGTTTGTGCAGCAAGATTAGAATCACCTACCACAACACCAGCAGCTTTGGTCATAAATTCCATCAATTCATCCATCAATATTAGAACAGGTTGGTTTTTCCTAAGAAGGTTTTGCAGATCATCCCTACCTGGAGATACTTTGCTATTCATGATAGACGTATCGCCACCTAGCTGTTTTGCGATCTCCCCCCATATTGTACTAGTTGTAGGATTAAGTGTAGTACCTACTATAACAACGGTCTTAGCGTGCCAAGTTTTTGCTTTATGATACATTGCGATAAGAGAATGGGTCTTTCCACCTCCAAAGGGAGTTTGAATCTGTATAACCGGATCGCCCCCTAAACCCTTTAGTCTTCTCTCAACAATATCCATTATATTTTTCAGTCCTTCAGTTAAATAAGTCTTTTCAAAGAAGATATCTGGGTCTCTGTAATCCTCTGGCGCTCTCAACGTGAATGTTTCCCAAAGATCGGCTGCAAAAATATCCATAGTCAGACGGCCTTCAAGAATGTCCTTATGCGGTATTGCTATGGTATGAAATGGCTTCATCAGAACAACCTCGTTTGATTATTATTTTTCATTTCTGCATTTATCCTTTCTCTACTTATAAGGAATCCTTCTAATAGTTTTTTCTCGCTGCTATCATTAGGGAGGGATTCGGATATTGCCTGAGCTACCCTAAAAAAAGCTTCGTTATAAATTGATCCAGATCCTTTGATCGTTTCAATTATCTTATTGTTTTGTCCCTTTTTCCAAAGTATCAAGACCTTGTGTAAAAGATCTATGACGGATTTTATATCGGAATTGTTAAGGTCATTCCTCTCTTCCGGCCCAGCCACTTGCACAAATGACTTGTCCTTTTTTATTAAGCCACCATTCCATTGGGATGAAAGGTCAATTCCAACACTTTGAGATAACTTTCTAGCCTCATCAAAAGGAACATTTGCGCTGCCGTAGGCCCACCTCCAAAGGACATAAAATCTCGTTAGTGGATCTATTTCCGATGAGAAACCATTATGCAATACCTGCTTCACCGCGTAATCGATTACGATCCTTCGAACATCCTCCATCAATCTTTCTGTAGTAATTGTTTCACCTGAATCGTTTATCACTCTTTCAAATCGACCAAACACTTCTATTGAAGAAGCTATGCCAGAGATGAGAAAGTCAGCCCCAGATATGCCTTCTTTCCACAAGGTGTCAAGTTTTGTCTGCAGGTGCTCTTTCATTTTCAGCTTTATCTCATTATAAAATCCTGTTTTCTCCTTTTCAATTTTCCTAGTCACAATGTATATCGAAGAGGCCAGGGCAGCCGAATCGTTAGCTCTCAACCTTGACTTCATCTCTGTGTTGATGGGCCAAGCAGCAGTAACTACTAATCCAGAATTAAGAAGAGAGTTGATTAATGTTTCCCAAGCTGAAGTTGATTTATGTGCATAAACTATTACGGCTATACCACTCATCTTTAAAACTCTATTAATTTCCTTAAACGATTTTCCAAGCATATCCTCAAAATATTTTTTTCCACTTTCAAATCCTCCTTCATTATTTGAATAAGCTACTATCTCCTGACTTTTCGGTGTCAATGGTGTTGCAAAAAGGTCAGGATAAAGATGTCCAACCATTCTTTTAAGCCATACATAGAAGAAATCAGAAAGATAAGAATATGGAACATTATCGTAATAGGGCGGGTCTGTGAATACTGCATCGAAGTAGTTATCTGGATACGCAATCGATGTTGCAGAAGATTGAGTTGCCTTCCCTGGAACACCTTCGATCTGGATTAAATGTTCAAGAGGTCTGCTGATCTGTCTAAACATGCTTTCATATGTACCTGTCAAAACAGTTGAAAATGGATTAAGTTCTGCGTAATCCCAAGACATTGGTATTGCCTGCCGAGAAAATGTGTTTGGTATAAATTCCCACTGAGGGTGCCAATGGCAAAGGTCAGTTTCGAAATCACTCATTCTACTTACCACAAACGATAAATAAGTGCAAACTGCCTTTGCGTATTCTTCTTCATATCCTTCGCTTATCATCTCATCATAAGCTAATCTGACCTTCTCGGAAAATGTTATAAGGGCAAGCTTTTGTCTTGAATTGAAAAGATCACCCCAGGAAATCATACCATATATCCAGATATTGATAACACCAAAACTTACGGGTACTCTTGTAATCGATTCGTCTGGAACGGCGTTCATCCCCCAGGCATTGGTTAGATTTTCTTCTTTCTCCCTTAAGAAATCTTGCGAACTCTTGTAAATCGTT
>JAKBGP010000164.1 GCA_021833045.1 Thermoplasmata archaeon | reverse complement strand
CAGGGTACTTACATTACTGGCTCTAGGGACGACATATAAATCAATTTCTAACGGTACTGAAACTTTATTTTATCTCATAATTTCCGCATTTGCAATATCTGGATTCTCCGGCATATTATTGCTTGTAGGGATACAGGGCAAATTTCTTACTATTCTACAGAGAATCAGGATTTCATATTTCTCAGCGTTCTTTTCAACAATAATCCTGATATTTATCTCCATGGAGATTTATGTAGGATATCCAAGCATTCCACATCAGGAGATTCTGTACTACCTGTTACCATTTTCATTATTCGTCATGATTCTTATAGGGTACTTTCTTCGATTTAAGGAATCTGATAGTGATCCAGTATTCCTAATAAATTCATCTGGGCCTGCCGTAGTTATGATACTACTGGCACTTATTCTAAATACTAATAGTAGTCTTGGCCTCGTTTCAGTGATTTCACCTATTACATTTTTTGAGTATCTTTTTCTCTGGTTTCCTTCGTTTTCACTAATCATTGCAATATCATCTGCTGCGGGTTACAGAATGAAGTGGTCCAATGCAAAGACAACACTCTATGTATTCTCATTTCTAACAGGTTTTATTGCAATCTTTATTTTTTTGCTTTTCTCTGGTTCATTCTCCTCTGGTCCAGTCGTTGTTTATTATTCTCTTTTTTTCCTAATTAGAGACATAATCTCTCTTATCCTTATTTCAGATATAATTAAATCTGGTTTCCTGATTATTCTATTTCTTTCCACGACCTACCTAATAACAAGAGGACTACTATCAAAAATCAGGAACGAAATCCTTAATATGTCGAGTCTTTTATTTTCATTTATTCTCATATTTCTTTTTTTTACCATGATCATTGAGAAAATACCTTTCTTTGAAAAGCTTTTCAATAAGGGAACCTTGTTCTTCCAGTACAATAGTGGAATAAATTGGATACCACTGACAATTTCACTTACAATACTTCTTATCCTTTTCGCTTTGGCGTATATTTTGAGTGGAACCATATCTCCTGGCACCAGAAAAGGTGGAATGATGGCCTCAATAATCGGCATTTACTTCATTTTAACAGTTTACATTCCCAATTTCAATTCTGTGCATGCGTCTGGAATAACCTATTTGGTTAGCATCCTTACTGTAATGGCTATTTCCTATGCAGCTTCTGTTATATCAACGCCTTTAAGATTTTCTATATTTGATGAAACATCCCGCTCAGGATACAAGCAATACGAGGAGTCGATGATTTCCAGGGGAACAAATCAATATGGTGTTCTGTATGGGGTGAATAGTGAGAGTTATAGTACACTGAGTTTAGTAGGACCAGAAAATTCAGGCAAGACTACCTTTCTCGCATTCTTCTTAAACTACATAGATGCGCTTTCATCTGATACAAAATTCACCTGGGATATAACCAGTGGCATAGAATTAATGGAATCACTTCTAAATAGCATAATCGTAAATAGTCAGTTTCCGGAGAAAAATAAAAATGGGAAAAGTAATAAAATATCTATCCTCCTGAAGCCAAAAAATGAAAGTACATTCAGAAATTTGACCATAGTAGATTGGTCGGGTATAACTCTTGAAACGGAGTCAGAAAAATTCAAAGATAATCTCAGCAATGGAAAGGCCTATGCCATATTTATAGATCATTCAATGTACTCAGATTTAAAAAATTACGATATTAAAATTGTAAAAATACTCAAGAATATTCTTGATAACAGGAAAAATGATCTTCCAGATCCGAAGTTCTGTTTCGTTCTATTCAATTTTCCCTTGGGAACACTGGATCTTGAGGGTCAGACACCAAGGGAAGTTGTTATGCTTTTACCAGAAACAAGAAAAGTAATCGAGAGCCGTATTAAATCAAGCACCATCTACCTAAGACCAAGCATAAAGATAAAAACTGATAAACAGGGAAAAACCTCCATTGAGTCACAGGAAATAAATGGAATTCTAAGGATACCATATGATCCAGAAACAAATTACGCATTCAAGCTATTCTTTGGATGGCTTCTCACTCTATGAATCATTATGTTTTTGTATTCTCCCCCATTATTTTATTTATGAGATCATCGATTTCATTATTTGATTTTTCCTGATTCTCTGGTGGATTTTGACCTAATATGCTTCCTATTACCTCATCAACGTTTTCTCCTCCTCTTGCAGCAAATTCATCAAGACTCTGATTTATGTTACCAAACTGATCTTCAAGTCTTCTTTCTAAATCCTCTGTCTTTTGGTTTATTGCCTGGATGTTATTTTCAATCTGCCTTGCCTGTTCCTCTGAAAGCATTCTCTTATTAAGTTCCCTGTTTGCATCAGATAATATTTCATTGTTTCGCCTTTCGTTATATACAAATTCAAATGTTATTTCCAAATTATCCAGATAAAGTGAAAAGCTCTTCAGATACTCCACCGAACTTTTTATTCTGACTGCATTCTGTGCTGCATTCAGCATCCCTTTTTTATCCTTGATCGATGCTGCTTTTTTAATGTTGGCTATGGCCTGAGCCATAAGCTGTTGCTGTCTTTTAAGCCCTCTGTCTATTTGAGATTTGTAATTTCTAATTTTGCTTCTCGTCTCAAATTGTTTGTCATCCTCACTTTTGCGTAATTTAATAGCCATTTTATCAGTATATTATTACATTGCCACTAATTAAACATTTCCTATAATCAAGATTAATAAACTTTGTAATATTGAACCGTTTTGCAGGTTGACTAACCAGACCAATTTATCGTTATATATAGTGGTTTTATGGGAAATTTTAATATTATCTATAATTAAGTTAAATATCGAAAATAGAATATCCCTCCATGGAAAGAGAGAGTAAACTGATACTTGTACTTCTAATCGGAGTGCTAATGGGTGCAATTGATTCCACCATAGTTCTCCTTGCCCTTACAACCATAAACGGATATTTCAAAACTCAACTTTCTCTGTCAATATGGGTCATCCTGATTTATCTGCTTGTAATTGCCGTAGGGACAACCCAGCTTGGAAGGCTTGGTGACATAGTTACTAGAAAAAAAATATTCACGGCAGGAATTGGAATTTTTACCATTGGTTCCGCACTGAGTGGAGCCTCTACCACTATATATGAGTTAATCGGTTTCCGGGCAATCCAGGCATTTGGCGCTGCTATGATTCAGTCAAACAGTGGAGCAATAGTAGCTGATAATTTTCCACCACAGAGGAGGGGCAGAGTTTTCGGATACACTGCAATCGGATTCAACTCTGGTGCCATGCTTGGGATAGTTCTGGGAGGAATTATAACTACGTTTATTGGCTGGCAGTACATTTTCTATATAAACGTCCCAATTGGAATTTTTGCATTCATCTATGCAATACAGAATATTAATCCTGGGCAGAAAATTCCTAACAAACTGGATATCCCTGGGGCAACTCTTCTGGCTGCATCACTGGCAATTCTGGCATATGGAGGTGTTGATATAACTTCTAATGGTCTAACATTTTATAATGAAATGTTCATTCTTGTAGGTACAATTGTACTTTTGGCTTTTATAGCCGTAGAGAGGTATGTTTCTAAGCCACTCATACCATTCAGAATTTTCAAAATACGTGTCTTGAGTTATTCAATCATTTCTGCTTTTTTGCAGAGTCTTGGTTTTCTATCTGTTGTGTTCCTTCTAATAATGTATCTTCAGGGAATAAGGGATCTTACACCATTTGTTAGCTCACTATATCTTCTCCCTGGATATGTAGTAGGGAGTATCCTTGGTCCACTGTTTGGAAGATTAGCGGACAGGATAGGAGCGAGGATCCCTGCAACTTCGGGTCTTCTTATCATGGGCGTGGCAATTCTTATATATTCCACTTTAAAGGTGAATTCAACACTGGATATAATTATAATTGGATCATTCTTCACAGGAATTGGTTCTTCACTGTTTTTCCCTGCTAACAACAGTGCAGTAATGGCTAATTCACCACGGGACCTCTATGGTTTATCATCAGGGTTCCTGAGAACAATGTCTAACATTGGAATGCTGGGTAGTTTCATAGTATCTATATCCATAGCAAGTCTCAGCGTTTCAAGATATGTTGCATATGAGGTATTTGCAGGCACAAGCGAATTGGATGGTGGTTTGAGTCCATCTGTTTCATCTGCATTATTAGGTGGAATACGATCAGCCCTATTTGTGTGTCTTGCAATCCTACTTGTAGGTGCATTATTCTCATTCGCAAGAGGAAAGGAGGATCGAGCCATAAAGAGATAAAACTCTCAAAACTATTTTTAATGATAGATGTATTTATGGGAAATGAACAGGCAATCCGGTCTGCTTACTCTAACAAAGTCTTTTAGATCATTTATTTTCATTACGATGGCTGTTAGCTCGCCCTATTATCTCGCTTCTTTCCATTATAATTCGATAGAGATCGGTCTGGTATTATTTCTGAGTCTTCTCTCTACCAGTATATTTGTAATATTATACGGACGTATTAATAAATCACTCAAATTGAGATCAATCCTGTTATCCTCGTTTCTGATCATTGGATTTGTTCTTCTCATAATTTTTCACAATCCAGTGTTCTATGTGATAGGTGTGATTGTAGGTGGTATATCCTTAAGTGGAAGGGACCTTTCAGCTTATCAGCCTATAGAACAATACACAATTAGTCATTATGAAGTTGACCAAAAAATTAAGAACCGTACCTTCTCCATTTATAATTTTGGTTCTTATGGAGCAGCCTCAATTGGATCACTCGTTCTATTCATATTGAGCACCATAACATTTCAGGAAATTTTTATTATGGATATGCTTCTAGCTGTAACACAACTGTTTTTCTATCTTTTGATTGAATTTCCAGTATATCATAAGAAAAGTGATCGCCCAGAAATATCTGAAGATATGAAGGGTCATATTCGAACATTGACTGCTTTATTTTCCATGGATTCCATTGGAGGAGGCCTTATAACCACATCAATGCTCACCCTGTGGTTCAAGGCTGTATATAATGTAGATCTTAGTACTGCGGGGGCAATCTTCCTGGTTGTAAATATATTAACGGCCATATCTATTCTGATTTCATCTAGGATACAGAACAGCATCGGGTTGATAAGGACAATGGTTTTCACTCACCTGATAAGTAATGGTTTTCTCCTGTTCATGCCAGTTGTTCATAATCTTTTATGGAGTGAGGCATTTTTGTACCTGCGC
>JAKBGP010000163.1 GCA_021833045.1 Thermoplasmata archaeon | reverse complement strand
GTTTATTGCTTTGCGGAGATTAGCCTGTGTCTGCAATACAGGAAAGCCGCGGTGGCCCAGTGGTACGGCGCCAGACTTGAGATCTGGTTCCCTTGTGGATCGGGAGTTCGAATCTCTCCCGCGGCGTGCTTCCAGTTTTTTGATATATGATTTCGGCAGAGATGGATTTGTTTCTAGAAAGAGGCCTCTTCAATCCTCGAATAGAATAAATATAGATCGCGGATAAACCAAGGGTTGAAAGACAAAAGAAAGAAGAACTTTCCACAAGATTCAGGATTCACCGATTTCAGGAATCTCATAGTGTCCATATATGGCAACGTTACCTCCCAGTTCAAGGAATTCAACACATTCCAGAACCTAGTGATGAATCAGAAGGCCCTGTACCATTCCTCCGATTTAGTAACGGGGCAGATGCCGGAAAGCCTTGTGAAGCAGTTTATTGTCGAACCTATACTGAATTTTCTAGAGCTCAAATGGACAGACGAAACTGGTCTCAAAACATCCTCCGGGAACAGGGTTCCTGACTACAGCGTCCACACCGTGGACCTGGCCAAACCCTTGCTTTACATCGAGGCAGAGCCCATGGACACTGATCTCTATGAAGATGCAAAGAGCGGCCACAAGGTGGGATTGGGACAGGTAAAGGAGTGGTTATTCTCAAGATTCTCGAAAACTGATCATGCTATCGCAACTGACGGGTTCAAGTGGATAGTAGTGTCTCTTGAATCGGAGAACGCGTCTTTGAGAGAGATACTCTCGATGGATCTAAGACCTTTATACAGATTTTTGTTGACTTCCAGCTATCTTCCATCCACACCTGAATTTGACAAAACGATAGTTGACTTTTTCAACCTACATGCAGAAAGAATATCCGATTTCCTAAGCGAAACAGAGCTAAGTATAGAGGAAGAGAAGGAGGAGATTTCGAATCGCTTTTACCTGAAATACATGAAATACGTATTGGGGAGGGATCCGAAAGGCAATCTAACAGGAGAGAGATGCCTACTGAACTCAGTAATTCCTCCAGAAAATGCAAAAGAAAACCAAAACGAATTGTTCGCAGTAACCACAATGAACCGGCTCATATTCGTTTATTTTTTAGAGGACCAGGATCTTGTGCCAAAAAATCTCTTGACCGGTCGATATGAGGAATACAATGAAAGCCACATGCCAGACAATTTCTATAACACCTATCTTAAGCCCTTATTCTACAATGTCTTCAACGTAAGCAAGGAAAACAGGCCTCCGTCGGTAAAGAATGACCCAATCTATTCAGAGATACCATACCTAAATGGAGGTCTGTTTAACTACTTGATTGAGGATGAGCAAAGCTATTCGATCCAGAATGAAGGGTTGGATCTGGTATTCAACAACCTCTTCAAGGGCGTCAGCATTGGCCTAAGCAACGATGCAAATGTGAGACCTGAAATATTGGGCTTCATTTTTGAGAAAACAATAAACTATGTTTCTGGGAAAGGAGACAACAGACAGAAGATGCTGGGGGCATATTACACACCAGAAGATGTTGTTCAATTTATCACGAGGAAAACCCTTGACACCAAGATACAACAGGTAATGATCGATGTCTTAAAGGGTTTTGGATGGAAAGATAGGGACCTAACTGGCCTGGACTCTATAGAGGATATGCTTTCCGTGCTTCCTCCCAACAGAAAGCAGATAGGCGCGATGTTGAATAGGATCGAAGGCCTCAAAATAATCGATCCAGCATGCGGATCAGGGCACTTCCTAACGGTTGTTCTGAATGAATTCACAAGAATAGAGGCTTCTCTTCTTCTTGGCATGGGGGAAAACCCAGACTACTACAACATAAAGAGGAAGATAGTCACCAACAATCTCTACGGAGTTGATATTGATCAGATCGGCGTGGAAATAACCAAGCTTAGAATCTGGCTCTCGATAATATCCGAAGCGGACAGGAAGGATAAGGATCACGTCCAATCTCTTCCCAATATTGATTTTAATATTGTTAATGGCAACACCCTAGTGGGGCATCTAAGAGAGAACATTTACCAAGGACTTTTTCCCGTGTCTTTTGATCCCCTTTTCTATAAGGACCTAAAAACGGTGGAGTCGATGCTTAATGTTGACTTAAAGTTGATAACGGAAAAGCTCACAAGTGGTTCTCCTAGTTCGTGTGTTGAGGCATTTTCACTTCTTTCCTCAAAATACGAACTTTTGTCTGGAAAGAGGGCGATAGTCATGAGAGCAATTATGCGGAGGATAAAATCAGGTGTTTATGCTGTACTTGGGAATGCCTATCTAACATATTTCTCGTCATTAGCCAGAAATGCCCCTTCAATAGAGGAACTAAACAGTAAACTCTCAACAACCAACCCAATTCATTGGAGCGTTGACTTCCACGATATTATCCAGGACGGTGGTTTTGACATTGCACTTGGCAACCCACCATATGTTGAGGATAGGGACATGCCAAAGGAAAGACTAGACTTGAACATAATAAAGAGTCTGAGAATGAGTTCAAAGAAGACAGAAAAAGATCCTCTTATCTACAAGTCGCAGAGTTGCGGAAATACTCATGTTTATTTTACTGAGCGTTCACTGAATCTCATCAAATACGATGGATTGCTAGGATTCATTGTTCCAGTATCCCTTGTCTCTACTGATAGGATGGGCCCAATCAGGGAACTTATTCACAAGAGTTCCAGTGTAGCTGAGTACTATAATTTCGATGATCGTCCGGGAAAAATTTTTTCTGGCATTGAAGATTGCAGGTCCACGATTGTGATTGCAACCAAGGGAAGTGGCACAGTAACCGTTATCACTAGTAAGTACCATAGGTGGTATACGGAAGACAGGCCTTCGTTGTTTAGCAATCTTTGTTCAGTGCCTGTGAGTTTGCAAACTCCAGAGGATATAATTCCCAAGATCGGGACTGAGATAGAAAAGAGTATTTTTGAAAAGATAAGAAAGCAGTCTGGATCAAAGAAACTTCGTGATTTTGCTGTGAAGGATGGAGAGAAGGTATGGTACCATAATGCACCCCGGTACTGGATACATTCCCATCTGGAGGGATATGTGCCCAGTGTCGAATATTATGAAAGCTACAGGCAGGAACAGGAAACCGGAAAAATTATACTTGGTAAGCTTAAGAAAGCCAATTATTCGGATCATTACAAGTATGTTGAGTTTAGTAAAGAACAGGCGCCAATCGTAACAGCACTTCTTAATAGCACATTCTTCTACTGGCTCTTTGTAGCTTACTCTGATGGACGTGATCTTCTACCCCAGCACATCCTCTCAATTCCAATCAACATGTCGTCTATATCCAGAGAAACGGAAGAAAAACTCAGCATGCTTGCGCTTGAACTTATGCATGACTATTACAAGAATTCAAACTTGAAGATAAATATCCGCAAGGGAGGTTATGCCATCAGGATAAGGGAGATTATCCCAAAACTTTCTTATAACATAATCAAAGAGATCGATGCAGAGATCTCAATAATCTTTTCACTGAGCAAAGAAGAACTTGACTTCTTAGAGAATTTTGATCTTGAATTCAGATTGGGAAAAACTGCATCCACTGAACTTGCACAATAAAATTCTCAATTTGTCTGTCTCGAATAAAGCTTGCGCTTGTCAACGCCGTCTTTGAACTCTTTTTTCCCGGAAAGAAATATAAATATGCTTTCAAGAAGGATCAAGGCAATTTCAACGATTACATAATTCTTGTCAAGACTTTTTACAAGACTCAGGTATGTGCTTCATATCCTCTTCGAGATTTTATCACCGAATTTTCTGCTTTAACAAGGTTGAATCTCAGCATGGATCGTCAATGCTTTGTGAAGTGCCCTTTACTGTCTGTGTTATCTGATTAATCTGTGCTCGGGAGAAGACGGGCATATGCTGCAAGGTTCTCATTCGATTCAAATATCGAAATGTCATCGATCTCTGCGACTATTGCGACCGCGATTAGATGCTGGTTTTAAATATCGTAACCTCTGGAATGAGGAGCGGAGTAAAACCTTACTGCCCTTGACTCTCCCCCTATATAAGTGTTCCTCCATGCTCTTGTTGTCTGAACGTAACCAGATCCTTAACACCAGGCCAATGTTTCTCTGTTAAATTTTAATTGCCTCTTTGCCTATTTAATTATAACCACTATTAGATATTTTTAGTTCCTTCTAACAAGGATTCTGGAAGGTTCAAAAGAACCATTTCATTTTGAAGTTGGGTCAGAGATCATGGTTGATAGCCTCCAATAAATAAACGCAATAGATACTAGAACGAAAAGAAGCATTAAGATAAGATACAACACATCAAACTTGATTATTGCAGTACCATAAACCATGCTTACAACCCCAAACGCGTAATATGCCCATACAAAAGCGGTAACTACCTTTACCTGCGAGATGAAGGCATGCATCAGATACGAAATTATAGCAAAAAGAACCGAAATCAATCCTATAACAACAAATGCTTCCTCTTTGTTACCTATGTCAATATAAGAGAGATAGAACAGGAGTATCGAGATTATGACGATGATTAGTGCGGCCACAGTTCCAGTGACTTTTCTGGGCGATGCCATATCGATGGAATGCAAACCATTCTATATATTTGCCTACCAGACCTACTAGTTCATTAGATTCAACAAAGCAGGCTATGAAGTAGTCCGAAACCTACACAAACACTTTAAACAATGGTGCTTCAAAGACATTTAGTTTTATTTTTTTATCCCTTGCAGTAACAATGAAATCTGATGTTTGCCTTCAGATATTTATCTTTCAGGTTCATCTCACTTGTCTGCGGAAAGAGAAAGTTTTAATTTTATCCTTTCACCATATTTTGCTCCTATAAATCCTGCGATTACAACAGCAATGATTGAAAGACAGAACCAAGCTATCAGGTCGAGGAACAGGCCAAGCCAGCTGAATCCGAAAATCAATGAAAATGAGGGTGGCAGACTTCCAACAGGTATCTCTGCCCGATAAAAGTCAAAGTAAAGGAAGGGATATCCAAAGTAGTAATAAGGGCCTGTGGAATTCACAGCGGATCCTTGTATGCCGCCGGAAATCAGGGTTGCAAGGAACGAGGTTATTAGAGGGATGACATAAAATTGAAATTGCTTTCTAACTGCTTTTCTAACTATGACAAAAAAGAAAAAAGGAACAAGAAACCACAGGACGATAAAGGTGACTGCCAAACCACTAAAACCAGCATTGAAAAGTCTGCT
>JAKBGP010000162.1 GCA_021833045.1 Thermoplasmata archaeon | reverse complement strand
TGTCCTCTCCAGCTCGCTAATATTGCCATTTGCATCCTCAACAACATGCAGCTTCTCCAGTGAATACTTCTTCATCAGGCCTGATGAGATCATTTCCCTCATGAGCGCTGTCCTTATTATGAGCGATATGAAGAATATGAACAGCATGCCCCTGATTGTTGATTCCTTCCTGACCCTCATGGGGAATATGTCCTGATCGGTCTGCAGTATGCGGAACGCCTTCTCAATGCTGTCCTTTCTCACAATATTGCCATTCTCATCCAGTGTTGTGCACACAATACTTTTTGCCGATATATCCATTCCAGTATACGTGGGATCATCTCCTAACATACGGTGATCCCACAATAACAACCGACGGATGTTAAGTTTCCCTATTCCGGGCTCTTAAGCATCCCATCACACTCATACAAGTACATTGATTATAATATTAGAAAATCGAAAGTGTAAAGATTATATTGATAAGTTCCAATATAGGGAATATTGATGTTCAGCAACAAAAAACAAATCGTCACTAGATAATGGGAAGGTCATAGTTGCTTTCAAAAACGTTAATCTCGCTGAAATCAGTTAGGTGCCGGGCTAACGCTTCCAAGGAGAAGTCTTATATATAATATTTGGAATTGCAAATAGAATCCTGTGCTGAAAGGTCTTCCTTTCTTTATTACTATAAACGTCGAGATCGTTTCTACTCTGGTGACTGGTTTACTGATTTACAATGTGCAGCCCGGGTCAAACAAAAAAGAAGATTTACTCATGTCAAAATTAGAAGATACAAAATCCAACCTGCATGAACGGCTTGATACCCTATGGGCAATAATAAAAAGGATAACAAACGATTTAATCTCTGCCTTTAACAGAGACTCAAATCCACTGGCAGGAGGGATAAAAGATGAAGTAATGCATTCGCTCTTTGTTTTTCCTAAACTTGGTAAAGTGAAGAAATTAACTGCCATTTTAAAGCCCTTTGAACCAGAATCAGAGGCTACAATAACATTATTGTTAAGCGAAATAGCCGAACTAAAGAATTTTTTGCTAGAAGCGAAAAAAAATCCAAATTATGCTGTGTTATCTAATATTAATGAAGTCGCTTCTAAGATTGCAGGATCTATTAATTTGCTAAGCAGATTAGGCTTTGTAGATTTAGAAATAGCAAGGACTGTTGCTGGGTATGATGAAGTTAAGGAATGGGGATGGAGTCCTTCACGTTTGCTCAAAGAACTTATTCAGCTCGACAACGATACTATGCGAGTAGATGGCCACAAAGGAAAACTACCAAAAAGCATGGAAGGGGATATTAGGCAGTGGGTTGACGTGTTTTCGTATTTCCCTTATTCCTGGAAACTATTAATACAGGGGCGCGAAAATATAGTGGGGTATTGGCATTTTGTTGCTCTCTCACCGCATGATTTTGCATTGGCAGCTAAGGGCGAACTTCTGGATTCCCATATTACTGCAGATAAAGTCATAAATATTACTACTCCTGGTATATATGATATATATATTGTATCCATTGCCCTTAGAAAAGGGTTCAGAACTCATACTGATAAGGAACTCCTTCTTAAGTCGTTCTACAAGTTGATCATAGAAATGGCTCATAATAAGATATTCATAAAACACATCATCACTGATGCATACACCAAGGAGGGAGAGAGATTTTTCCAAAAGCTCGGAATGGAGAAACTGTGCAAGCACAAGGTACATGGAACTATCTATATGCGAAGTCTTTATCCACTTCGTTCGGAAGATAGATTTTATGGTTGCGAAGACACAATAAGGGAATTATACGAATCAGAGTTTCATTCTAACCAATTCCATTAAATAGGGTGTCCAACAAACTCCTCTATAGATTCAAACAGGAAAGGAACAATTTTTATAATGTCTGACCTATGGCCCAATGCATGGAAATTGTTGAGATGTTTGCAAACTCACAGTTCCTAGATCAGTTTTATGAACTTTACCAGAAAATGTTTGTAGATGAAAATGAAAGAGAAAGCAAGGAAAACATCATAAAATATTTATCTCTTAAAGACAGCCTTTTCTACGGAGGCAACTCTTACCATATATTCTGTTCAATGGAAGAGAAAATAATTACAGGGTTTCTGGTTGGAGACTACTACAGCGAACCAAATTCAGGTGTCATAGAATTCATAGCGGTTTGTCCAGATTTCAGAAACAGGCACATTGCGAAGAAACTTATAGATCATTTTATTTCAACAATCAGGACAGATGGCAAAAGGGAAGTAGATGGGATATTTTGTGAAGTCGACACAAAGGAGTTGTCTGTCTCGGACAACCCAGATCTAACCTCCTTGATATTTTGGAAAAACCTTGGTTTTGGAGTGGTTGAGATAGACTATGTTCAACCTGCCCTAGGTCCTGGAAAAAGATCTGTCAACGATCTGGTTCTCTTGTATAAAGATCTGGCTGGAAACGGTCTTGAGGCATCTCAACTTCTCTCATTTGTTAGATCATACATGAAGTATGCTATGTCAATCGATGCTCCAGAAAACAAGAAGGAATATCAAACGATAGAAAGCCATCTAAATCACAGGAAGTTTATCACCATCTTGACTATGGATCACTACATCAAAACCAGCATTAGTCACTTTCTTAACCCCGCTTTGGACTATATAGTTACGTTTCCTCTTATGTCACTCAGCGGATTAGTTGGTGAAGCTGAAGAACTATCATTGACAAGAGCAACTGAACTTGCAACTCAAGTTCTTAAAGAAGTCACCTCTCTCTCATATTTTAGCGGAGTCTCAATTGAGATTCAAAAGGGTGATGGAACACCGATTCAAATCCTGGGTGAGGAAGATTTTATTCTCAGAATGAGAGACAAGCGCGAGAGTTACATTAGCGGTGAATACCTGAAAAGTAAGATGTCAATAAAAGGCGTGCTCAAACCAAAGGAACATTTGTCATTGAAAGTCGAACTTCCTTCCGGAGTAGCTGTAGGTACTAAACTGCATATCTGGATAGATATAGATCACCTTGGCATGGCATCGCTTCACTTTATTGTCTTTTTCGACGGTTATTATAGTACAAGGGAGATGGTTGCGCTGATGGATGCCGGTAAGGTCACAATTTTTGATCAGGACTATACTGAACCATTTGCCGATTTTGTGGGAAAAATATCAGACTTGCTTAATACTGCCGGAACGAAAAACTTTGGAGAAGTGAGAAGAGTAAAACCAGAAATTTATCCCCTTTCATTTTCAACCACGAACAGGCAGTTTGAAAGGATAAAGGTGCACATTTATGCAATAATAAACCAAGATTCTTCGTATAACTACGCAAGCTCCAGATATATCCGGAAATTTTTTGATGAGGATCAAAGTGCTGTTGATACAGTATTCTCTCATTATGGCAGAAAGGCTGCGGCCGTCATATTTGGGGAGGAGGGAGTTGGGATCTTCGAGGCAGTCACAGGATACAAAGCGACTGAAATCGAGTCGGCCAACCCGGCTGATTTCATGGAAAAAGTGAGGATGACTATATTGAACGAATATATTTCTGAGGTAACAGCGTTGTTGCACGAAAGACTTTACCTAAAGGGGCTAGAATTTATCCTTTCAAAGGGGGATGTGACAATGAACGGAAATGAAAAAAAGATGCTTAAGTACCTTGCAGATATTGAAAAACTCTTCTACACAGGTCTAGAGGAGTTCAGAGGACTATCCCTTTATTCATACACGGAACTTGATTTTGCGCTGAAGCAAGCGCGATCAGACATGGGAATTAAAGAGCAACTTGAGGCTACCATTGCGGGCATCGGATCTCTTTCCAAGAAAGCCGAACTGCTGTATCGTATAAGGAACGACTCAAACACAGTTCTGCTTTCATACCTTCTGACTCTTTTTACTGCCTCAGCCCTAACAGTTTCCCTCATAAATTTTATTATCCCTCCAACGGCATCATTGCTTGAAAAGATTCTATTCATATTTGTGCTTCCCATAGTTGCGATCATCATTTTGTATGCTTTTACTATCATACGAAGGAAGTAAAACCTATGAAAAAAGGTAGTATAGTAGTTCCACTTGGAGTCGCTTTAATATCTTCGTTTATATACGGCGTCTGGAATGTACTGTCTTACAGTTTAGTTAAATTCTTGCCTGGAAATATACTGATATCGCTCTTTCTCATGATGGGTTTCGGTGCAGTTCTTTCTCTTCTCTATTTGTTTGCAGCATCTATAAAGAATGGAAAGTCTATGACCTTAGAATTCATAAAATATCCTGTAGTTGGCGGGTGTCTTTTTGCCCTGGGAAATATAATCTTCTTTTCTATGATAAGGGTTGAGGTACTTCCAATAGTGGCTGCAATTGTATATAGCAATCTCATAATATTCTCATTAATCTTGATCAAGGGCAAAGGCTCAAGCATATCATTTCGATATGTTCTCGGAACTGTAATAGCCGTCCTCGGTCTTGCCTTTATAGAGTTATTGAACACGGGAAAAATTGTAATTAATTTGCTGTTGATAGAGCAGTCAATTCTTTTAGTAATTCTTTATGCGTTTGGCTCCTACTTTATTTACAAGAGCTCACTTAGCAAGGAAAAGGCTGAAAATAACATATTTCTGATATTCCTGACCGAAACCGCTGTTATAGGCGCAATTGCCCTAGTTTATGGCGGTTTTAGGGGGCTGACAGGTTTTTCTGGATCTTATATTTTTGAGGTTATTATAACCGGTGCCGTTCTCATGCTTGCTGTAATACTGGAATTCAAATCCTTTTTCATTATAAGCCAGTACAAGACTAAATTTATCAATATGATCAATATTTTTCTTAATTTTGAAACCATTTGGGTACTAATTTTCTCAATCTTATTTTTCTCCGTATCTTCACTAGGGATCATAATAGGGGTCGTCATAACATCATTTGGAATATGGTTAGTCTCTGCCTCTTGACGCAATGCTTATTATTGCGCTGGGATAGAATCATTGTGTTTTCCGAAAAACCTCACCCTATATCTTCTTTCATGACCTTATGATCGAATGTCACGAATCTGCTGCAGACAGGACTATCTGAACTTTACATGGAAACAGAAAGTCATGGCGATCATCCGTCCGACATATCAATTCTCATCGATTTTGAAAATACCAGGCCAATATTGGTAGACATTTATGAAATAGTGAAGAAAAATCAGACTTAAACACCAAAATCCTAAAAAGTTTCAAAACAAGTCCAAAGTATAACAAATTGTAAGCGCCGAGGGAGAGAGCGGGTCTAAATGTTCAAATCCTTAC
>JAKBGP010000161.1 GCA_021833045.1 Thermoplasmata archaeon | reverse complement strand
AAGCTTGAATACGGTAATTTATTTAAGGCAATTGATAGAGAGATGGAAAAGGATTTGAATACAAGAAGTTCAGTAGCAGGTTTACTTGAAGTATGCTCAATGATATATAAAAACATTGACAATATGGATGAGACCGATGCAAATTTATTGAAAACTAGAATAGATGAGATCGACTCCTATCTGGGAATATTGGTAAGAGAAAGCACAGTTTTAAGTAAAAAATCAATAGAGGAACTTGTAAAGTTAAGGGAAAATCTAAGAAAAGAGAGAAAATATGAGTATTCTGATGTACTTAGAAACGCACTTCAGGAATCTGGGGTCATAATTGAGGATGGCCAGGGAAAATCAGGGTGGCATTATGAACTCAGATAGGGCTTTCATCGGTGTTGATTTTGTAGTAGATTTTGTAGATGGGAAATTCGGGTCAGAAAATGCGAGAAAGGTTGCAACAAAGGCTGAAGAATTCCTGAAAAAAATAGATTCATCAGAAACAGTCGTACTTACACTTGATTCACACATGACAAATGATCCAGAGTTTCGTGTTTGGGGTGAACATTGTTTAAGAAATACTCCGGGTTCATTCCTGTATGGAAATTTAGATAAAATAAATGCATACCACATTGAAAAAAGATTCTATGATGCATTTTTTCAAAGTGATCTTGACGGTTTTCTTAGAGCTAAGGAAATAAGGGAAGTTTATATTTTCGGTATAAGTACAGATATTTGCGTTCTTCATACAGTTGCAGGTGCATTTTTTAGATACTATAATATCACAATAATCGATGACCTGTGCGCATCCCTTAGAGAGGAAGATCACAATCTGGCACTTAATCAGATGAAAAGGCTGTACGGTGTTAAAACAATTAAATCAGGTGAACTGGTGAATCTAAATGAGTGAAGGAAAGTTCTTTATTGCGAAAGAGAGGGAGATAATTGATGGAAAGGCAAGCGATGTATATTTCAGCAGAACACTGAATCTTGTAATGCCAGAAAAGAAGATTGTAGTTGCTGAAATTACATCCTCCGTCAGCGAACAATGGATTAACTTTACAGGTCTGGAGGAGGTAACTAATCTGTTAGAAGGCAGAAATATCGATGTGTGGGCAATTCCAGAGGGTACTCTTATGGCGACGAGGGATTCCCTGGGCAGGTCAATTCCATTTATTGTAATGAAGGGGAATTATTCTGAAATAATGGAACTGGAAACCTCTATTCTTGGTTTTATATGTCAATCGTCCGGAATAAGTACAGAGGCAACAAAAGTCTATATGGCCTGCCATCCAAAACCATATGTCTCCTTTGGCATTAGGAGAATGCATCCGGGCATATCACCTATGATCGACAGAGCAGCATATATTGGTGGAGCCGCTGGTGTATCCGGAATACTCGGTGCCGAGGCAATTGGAATTGAACCTTCAGGTACAATGCCTCATTCAGTGGCTCTTTTAATGGGAGAGGAAAAAGCATGGGAATATATTGCAAATAATTTTCCAGCTGGCACAAGAACTCTTTTGATAGACACATTTGGTGACGAAAAGTTCAAGGCAATTGAAGCTGCTGAAAAGTTCCCACAAATTGATTTCATAAGGATTGACACACCCTCATCAAGGAGGGGAAATTTTCCACAAATAATCAGGGAAATTAGATGGGAGCTTGATATTAGAGGTTTCTCCAAAATCAAAATAATGGTATCTGGAGGTTTGAAGAAGGAGCAGATCCAGGAACTAAAAGATGCAGGAGTTGATAGTTTTGGAGTAGGAACCTCAATTGCTTCGGCTCGTTCAATTGATTTTGCAATGGATATCGTTGAAATTGATGGCAGGCCAATAACAAAGAGGGGAAAATTATCTGGGATGAAGAACGTGTATAGATGTGATAAGTGCGGTTTCACTACCATAGGGTTGTTCAATGAAAAACAGGTTTGCAAGGATCACGGTGAAATGACTCCATTGCTTAAACAGATCATTCATAAAGGGAAGAGGACTTCACCAAAACTTAACGCGGGGAAAATCAGAGAAAGAAGTATAAAAATGGCTATGGAACTGATGAATCAGTTCAAAGAATAGTGCATTTGATGATTTTGACCTGGGAAACAGGTCTATCATTTCTGTCAGTCTTTGTTTTTCCTATGGCTTCAACAACTGGCATCCCCTCAATAACTTTCCCAAATACTGGGTGTTTTCCATCAAGGTAAAGATTATCCACAAGGTTTATAAAAAATTGACTTCCACCTGTATTCGGCCCAGCATTTGCCATTGATATGGTTCCTTTTTTGTTGTGATTGTCCTTGGAGAATTCATCTTTGATCGTATATCCTGGTCCACCCATTCCGGTTCCCTTAGGGTCTCCTCCCTGTATCATAAACCCATCAATTACTCTGTGAAAAATTGTACCATCGTAAAACCCCTTTTTTGCAAGGGTAATAAAATTTCCTGCAGTTATGGGCATGTTCTCCTCATCTAACTGTACCTTAAAATTTCCAGCCGTTGTTTTAAATTCAGCTACCTTCATACGTACCAAGGGGTCTATTGCAATCAATATTATTAGATGTTCTGTCCATATCTATGGCAAATTCTTTTTAACTTCTATTCCCAAAGATCTGGAAATTATAATATAACAATTAACTATTGATAATTATGATTGTTGTTGAAAACAGGATCAGGGTTGCCAGAGACTTTAGAAATGAATTTGAGGAAAGATTCAAGAATAGACAGTCTAACCTGAAGAAATTTCACGGTTTTGTCAGGAATTATATACTTAAACCAACGGGAAATGATGACGAATACGTTGTTATGACTCTGTGGGACAATAGGAAGGACTTTGATACCTGGACAGATTCCTCTGACTTCAAAGAATCACATTCTATGCCAATGCCACAGGGGGCAATACTTGATCGTCCAGTACTCAAAATTCACGAAATCATACAGGAAATTTAGAAATCTAAATCTAAAGGATGATAATATACCTCCATGGAACTGATCAGAAAGGGAAAGGTTAAGGATGTATATGACAATGGAAACACTCTAATTTTTAAATTTTCGGACAGGATCTCTGTTTTTGATAAAATTATACCGGTCAATGTGCCCAATAAGGGGGAATCAGTTTGCAGAACTTCTGCTTACTGGTTTGATTTTGTTCAGAAGAACCTGGGAATCAAAACTCATTTTCTCTCCATGAAAGCAAATAATGAAATGGAGGTCAGGAAATACCGAGTAAATGAGTCTGGTGGATCTAAACACTGGATCAACTTTCTCATCCCACTGGAATTTGTAATGAGACATTATGCGGCTGGTACACTTGTTGATAGAATTAAGTCTGGAAAAATCAAAAAGGAAGACCTCGGGATGAATCATATTCCTGAAAAGGGAGAGAAGCTAGATGAGCCATTTTTTGAAATGACAACAAAATTTGAAAAAACTGATAGACCTCTGAATTTTCGAGAAGCTTCAGAAATTGGTGGATTGACAGAAGAGGAAGTATATAAAATACGTGATATCATTGCAAAAATTGATAGAAAGATTCAGGACGAAGTAGGAAAAAGAGGACTAATTCATGCAGATGGAAAGAAGGAATTTGCGCTTGGAGATGGCAGGGAAATAATAATTGTGGACACATTCGGGACGGCGGATGAGGACAGGTTCTGGGAAATGCAGGAATATGAAAATGGGAAAATCGTGGAACTTTCAAAGGAAAGTGTCAGAAAATATTACAGGGACAATGGCTATTACGATAGACTGTATGAGGCAAGAGGAAAAGGGGAGAAGGAACCAGATATTGAAGCCCTACCAAAAAATATTATAGAATCAACATCAAAATTATATCGTACAATGTACGAAAGGATCACCGGTCAAAACTGGTGAATATTCCTACATATTTTGGAAATTGCAATCTCTATATGCCTAGTTCAATGTTGGTTTCGAGATGATTCCAAAGATGGTGTTCAAGTTCGTAGGCCCAAATTGCCTCTGGTACCGATTCAAAGAATGAAATCGGAGTTTTTATTGCCGTTTTCAACTTTGACTCTGAATCCTCTTCTATCCATTCCCGTATTCCCATAATTACATCTATATTGTTTGGATCACCTTTAACTATAATGGTGAAAGCCTTATTTGTAGAAAGAAGAGCCCTCATTATACCACCTTTCTTTGCCTGAATAATTTGAGTGTGATCCAGATTAATTCTCTGAGTAATAAATCCCTCTTCCTTGAAGAAGCTTAATACAAGATTTCCAAGTTTCTGCATATCTACCTGTTCATTCAGGTATATTCTATTTGTGAAGTGCATGATCGGGAAATAAAGAAATAGTTATAATATTATCTAAACAATTATACTCAATGGACATTGATATAGGACTTTCTAGAATCAGAAGAAGAATAAATGGGGCAACTCGTGTCCTTGCCCTCGACCTGGAAACACTGGTGAAGGAAGGATTTTTGAGAAATGAATCAATAGTAGCAGTATCTGTAGGAACGCTTCAGGGAAAATATGATGTAATAATGGCTGATCCCAGTAATTATAACGAATATGATCTCCTGTTCCAGTTACAGGATTTTGTGGATTCATATCAGCCAGAAGTTATCATCGGCTATAACCACGTGAGTTATGATATTACACTGATAAACACAAAATTGGTTAGCTTACCATACTCCAAACAGTTGTTTGCATTGAAATTTTTCTTTGGTACATCTTATTTACTTGACATGATGTATGCCTGTGCTCTTGATATGAGAGTAAAAACAGGAGATTACAATATCAGGAGCCTCAGGAAAATAGTAAATTCCGAGTTATATAATGAACTTGACCTAATGAGAGTCAAAGAAAATATTCAGATTGATGGTATGAATCCAGCTGAAGCCGTTGAATTTTTGTGGAAAAATGATTCTAAAAAACTACGTGAATATTCCCTTGGTGACGTTCATGATGTAATAGAACTTTACAAATCCATTTTTAAATATTGAAACGAAATTTGTTGCAATTCATTTTTTCAATCTTCATGTTGAGCAAAATGCCATTCTAAAAAAAATGAAAATTTACGAATGAATGTTTAGAGCAGGCCATATTTGCCTGCCACATTTTCTACATTTTCTACATAGTCTTCGAAAATTCTAAGAATATCCCTTGAAGTTATAATCCCTACAAATTTGCCATTTCTTCCAACCAGTATCCTTCTTATTCCGTTTTTGCTCATTATTACAGTAACCTTCCTTGTTGGTGTGTCCTCAGGAATGCTTCTGATATCGGTTGACATTATTTCACCAAGTTTTACCTTCTCAGGATTTATTCCT
>JAKBGP010000160.1 GCA_021833045.1 Thermoplasmata archaeon | reverse complement strand
TGAAGACTATGGCATCCTCAAATCATTGCCAAACATTAGTATACTCTCACCGGCGGACCCAAAAGAGGTCTCATCCTTAATGCAACAGGTTAGCAAGGTTGAAGGTCCCGTCTATCTGAGACTATCAAGAAACGGTGAACCTATTTTGCATGATAAACATGAGAAATTAAAAATCGGAACAGCTTTGGAAATAAGTAACGGAAGTGACATACTTTTCATCTCCACCGGTAGCATACTTGGCCTCGCCTTGAAAGTTGCCAAAATGCTCAACGATTTGGGGCATTCCACTCAAATATTGAATTATCATACCATAAAGCCCTTTGATGAACAGTCGCTTCTCAGAAATGCAATTGACAAAAAATTAATCGTAACACTGGAGGAACACGTTATAGAAACCGGCATTTACTCAAACGTTGTTCAATCATTATCCAAGAATGGAATTTCAGTTAAGGTTATTCCATTCGGGGTTGGGGAACCATATGTTCATGAATCTGGCACAAGGGAGTATATGCTTGACAGGTACGGTATGGAACCCACGTTTATGCTTGACAAAATAAAGAAGCAGCTAGAGAGGTAAGAATTTGCTCAATTTAAGAAATTTTTTCAAAGATAAGAGGGTGCTGATAACCGGTCATACCGGATTTATTGGTTCCTGGTTATCTGAATGGCTTGTAATGCTCCAGGCTGAGGTTTGTGGGTATTCATTAGACCCACCCACAGTTCCTAACGCATTTAGTGCACTTGATATATCCTCAAAGATCGAAGATAACAGAGGAGATGTAAGAGACATAAAATCACTCGATAGTGTTATAACAAAATTCAAACCAGAAATTGTTTTCCATTTGGCAGCACAGCCAATCGTCCTGGAATCGTATTCAAATCCAGTTGAAACTTTTGAAACTAACGTCATAGGTACCGTTAATGTTCTCAATGTTCTTAGAAAAGTTGATTCATTAAAGGTTATCACTGTAATGACAAGTGATAAAGTTTACAGGAACAATGAATGGCCCTATCCCTATAGGGAGAACGATTTCATAGGCGGAAGAGATCCATACAGCGCCAGCAAATCCTGTCAGGACATAGCTGTTAATTCATTCAGGGAGAGTTTTTTTGAGCAGTCTGAAGTCGGGGTTTCCACAGTCAGGGCAGGCAACGTGATCGGAGGAGGCGACTGGGGAAAGCACAGAATTATCCCAGACATTGTACAAAGCATTTCGAGCGATCAGAAGATGGTAATTAGAAATCCCAATTCTGTCCGCCCATGGCAACATGTACTGGAACCTATCTATGGTATGCTTGTTCTGGTTTCAAAAATGTGGGAAAACTTGAAGTTTTCTGGCGACTGGAACTTGGGACCGCTCCCTGAGAGGGAGATATCTGTTAGTGAACTGTACAGAACATTTGTCAGATTTTGGGGAAAGGACATCGGTTACAGGCTAGATGGTGAACCCAAGTTCAGAGAATCAGAGCGTCTGAAACTTGATATTAGCAAAGCAAGGATGGAACTTGGTTGGTATCCTGTGTTAAATATAGAGGAATCCATCGAAAAAACAGTTGAGTGGTACAAACAATTTCTGGCTAACCGTAAAGATATCTCGGATGTAACAGATCAGCAGATTCTCGAATACATGGAGCTACGGAATAGGTATGCTGAAGAACCGGCAAGATAGGCCTTTGTTAACCATTGCTGTTCCCACCTATAACCGATCTGCGTACCTAAAGAGGAGTTTACAGAACATTATAACACAGATAATAGAGGTTGATAAATTTGGAGAAAGCATTGAATTGGTTGTATCGGATAATTGTTCAACGGATGAGACAGCTGAGGTTGTAAGGAGTTTCTCCTCAAGGTACAGTTTTATAAAATACAATAAAAACGATGAAAACGGCGGCCCGGACAAAAATTTCTTGAAATGCGTATTATTGGCAAAAGGTAAATTTACATATCTTATCGGCGATGATGATATTTTGCTGCCAAACAGTCTGGGTGGGATTGTTAATGCTATCCAGAGGAACCAGAACAGTTCAATCATCATGATCAATGGGTTCAGATCCGCCTCACCAGAATTTAACCAGACTAAAGAGGGTCTTATCATCAAGGAACCATCAAAGATCGAGTATTTTAATGATAAGAATAGGTTTCTGAGAACTATCACGCTTAGAGCGATAACTTTTATGTCATGCATTATTTTTAACAATGATTATTTACGCACAGTTCCAGATTTGGAAGAGGGCATTGGCACACATTTTGTGCAGACATTCTGGCTTCTGAAGACGTTAAGTGTATGTCCAAGGTCGGTGATTTTCCCCTTTCCATGGGTCTCTCAAGGGAACGCGGAACCTACGATAAACACTGAAAAACACTTAGAATATAATCCCGCAGGTCAATATTCTGAAGATGGAACGCTGATTGTGCATCTTCAATTCTACTCAATATACTTACCCAAAATATGCAAAAAATACGGATATAGGGTTTTCACGGGTGGAATTATCTTTTCGAAATATCTCTATGAGGTCTCTATTAGCATCCTATATGATAGATTCCGAAAAAAATCTGCCAGCATAATTAAAAGACAAACACTTTACAAATATACAAAAAACAACATAATTAGCTGGATAACTTTGTATCCAGCGATTCTGATACCGGAACCAATCCTCAATATTTTCAGACCCTATGCCTTGAAGTTGATTAACTCCATTCTTTCGTCTAGATCTCGAAATTCAACCATACAATCATAGTTATTAGGGAAGATCTTAGCATAATATGTATCTAGGCATAATCATACTTTAATCCGAAGGAGTACAGAAGTTCAGAGTTGGAACGAGTCAATAATACATCTTTTCACAATGTTGGCTCACTCTAATAATTTTTTGTACAGTTTTAGTGTCTTAAGAGTGGTGTCATTCCACGTGAAGCTTCTGGAATATTGAATCATTTCTTTCATTCTGGAATCAGATATAGGACTGTTCGTATAGGCGTCAATTGCGTTTGCCATCTCAGAGTAATCCTCGACCTCAATGCAGAATTTTCTCACTTCCTTCGGAATCCTGCTCTTTTTCAGGATGATTACCGGAACACCACGCGCCTGTGCCTCAAGTATTGGAATGCCAAATCCCTCAACAAGACTTGGAAAGACTAAAACTCGAAATTCATCATAAATTTCAATCAATCTTTCCTCTGGTGCAAAGCCCATGAACTTAACCCTTGGGTCAACCTTGAGATTTGGATCAATATCTCTGTATTTCTTGAAATCATGATTTTTTCCCCAAATTTTAAACATGATTTCTTTATTATCAACCATCGAGAATGATCTGAGAGCAAAGTGCAAATTTTTGTTGGTGCTAAAAGTGCCCACATAGCCTACTACTTTCTTGTCTTTCTCACGGGTAATTTTAGTGTTAATAAACCTCTCATCTATTCCCAAATTTATTACAGAGATCTTTGAAGGATCAAATCCACGGCCAACAGCATCATCTCTCGTTAACGATGAAATTGCGATATAATGATCAAATATATCCTTGTACGTTTCTTGAAACTTAGACATTCTGACAAAGAGAATTTTCTTTATTTTTCCGATTAAAGAGCTCTCTATGTTAAACATGTTTGGAAATTCAGTAGCCTGAAAATCATAAAGAGTTTGGACAAACAGACTCTGTTTAACTCTAAAGGGTGCCAATAACGGAAGTTGATCGACATTATGAACGAGCGAAAAACCATCAAAAGTGGAAAAAAAAGAGCCAAGCAGGAAAGTAGCTCCTGACATTGTACGATTTCTGGGAAGCGAGGGAGGAAAACTTATCTCCGATTTTCTGATTGTTACTTCATTATCATTGATCCTCAAGATTCTACTTGACAGTTCGTATTTGTACCTTTCTATCCCTTGACCATAGTTACTTTTGAAGGAATTTGCCCTGCCCACTATCGCGACATTACGCATGTTGGTGCACCGTTTATAACTAATTTAATAATAACCTTGACGGGACGTATATTATCCTCTAATCTATCAAACTTTGTTGAAATAAGGTCAAAAAAATTGGGAGTAGGGCTTTTTGGTCGGATGTTCATTCTTATATGATCTCTTGCCCTACTCAGTTCACGTCATAAACAAGCGGTCCGGAATAATTTATTTTATATACCAGAGCACCCGATATGTTTTCATAAAGGCCATAAGAACTGTTGTGTTCAAAGAACATGGCCCAAGTGTAGTTATATCCACCGTAATGTTGCGATAAGTAACTAAAGGAAAATGGAATTATCACCGCGTAATCTAC
The DNA here is from genome assembly GCA_021833045.1 of Thermoplasmata archaeon. The sequence continues at coordinate 1,022 of JAKBGP010000160.1, read as the reverse complement.
GGGTTGACCATTATAGTATCCAGACATGTAAACCTCTTCCCTGTTCATCATCTGGGGCAAGATATTTTGAATAAATACGCTAGAATTTTTGGGAATAAGGCTCAGTCCGTGCGTCAAATCCTTGTCAAACGGGGTCACATCAACGTATTTTGACACGGTACCATTCTGAATGCTCTCCATGTTGAAAGGTGAATACACTAGGAAAGATACCAGGGACGATACTAACACTAAAACTAGAACTCTCTTAATAATTTTCTGCGCATTATCGGAAATATTTCTTTTCCTGAAGAAGTGAACAAAACCAATAAACACGAAAGCAGCGAACAGCGATGAATATTGTGTGTCAAGGGAAGCGTAGTATACTGATTGATTGGAGTACCATGCCACCCCTACAAACATAAAAATCAACAAGGCGTAAGGGGTAAGAAGGGTTACATAAAGAACCGGAGCAAAAATTTGACTCAGAACGTTAAACTTGTAAAGTCCTATGTTCTGGAACACCCGGGATAAGACATTACCAACGGAACCATTCGTTGCGACAGAAGAAGTTCCACCAGCGGAGAGTCGTGCAGAACCGATCAGTCCAGAAATACCATATTTTTCAATGAAAAACAGGGACAGAGATAGCTCAAGAATAAATATGGCCAGTATCAGGAACAATTTCCACCTGATGTCCCTATCTTTGATCCTTTGGATACTCTTTTGGAAAGATCTTTTAATCGCGGAAGCATGAAAATTGAGCTTCCATGATTTATTCGCAGCAAAGTCGATTAGAAAGAACAGAATAATAAGCCCTGGAGCAAAGACATTACTGATGGAAGCAAAAATGAAGGCCACAAATGAGGACAAAGGTCTCTTCTTAAGATATAGAAAATACCCCAGCAGAAAAAAACCTTCGAAGAACACCATGAAGTTACCTCCTTGGGCCATGAAACCATAAGTTGCCGAATACAGGAAATAAATAAGTTCAGCTACAATTGATGTGAGGTTGTTTCCAGTCTTTATTCCGGCAATTCTGAATA
>JAKBGP010000159.1 GCA_021833045.1 Thermoplasmata archaeon | reverse complement strand
GTTCTTTCTCATTTCAGGGTTTTTACTCAATCTTCTCTGGAGTGCTTCGAACGCAATACTTACTCCTCCAAGATCTGCAATATTCTCACCAAGCGTAAGTTCTCCATTAACCTTCAGTCCCGGTAACACCTCCAAACTGCTGTAAATGTCGACGACTTCCTTTGCCCTATCCATGAATGCCCTGTCATCGTCTTCTGACCACCATTCCTTCAGGTTTCCATCAAGATCAAACTTTCTACCCTCATCGTCAAATCCATGGGAAATCTCGTGAGCAATTGTACCTCCAGTAGCTCCATAATTAACGGCGTCATCCATATCTGGATCGAAGAAGGGTGGCTGGAGAATACCTGCCGGAAATACTATCTCATTGTCCGTTGGTGAGAAATAGGCGTTTACTGTTGGTGGTGTCATCCCCCAAAGTTCCCGATCCACATCCTTTCCAGCCCTTGATGTTTTTCTGTTGAATTCAAACTGGTTGCATCTCAAAACATTTCCTAAAAAGTCATCGTTTGTTATTTTTATTGAAGAGTAATCAATGAATTTAGAAGGGTAACCTATTTTAGCTCTGAATTTACTAAATTTTTCCAGGGCTTTCTCCTTTGTTTGTTCTCCCATCCAGGGAAGACTCTTAATCCTTTCAACAAATACTTCCCTTAGGTCCTCTACCATATCGTGCATTCTTTTTCTGGATTCTTCTCCAAATTCTCTGTCCACATAGAGTTTCCCGAGGGCTTCACCCATTGTTTCGTCTACTATGAAAACAACCTTCTTCCATCTCTTCTCCATCTCATTCTGTCCTAGAAGTTTCTTGCGGAAAAAGTCAAAATCCTCTTTTTCTACCTCTTCATGAAGGTATGGAGCGGCAAAATGAAGAACTTTCCACGTAAGATATTCTTTCCATTCTTCCAGAGAATATTGTTCTTTCAGCAATGAAAGTCCTTTGAAAAATTCAGGTTGCCCTACTATCAAGTAATCCATTTTATCAAGTTCAGTATCCCGTAAATATCTTCGCATGTTGATATTACCGAAAATTTTGTCAGCATCTTTCATTTCTACCCTGTTGTAATTCCTTTCAGGATCCCTCAGTTCAACAGGTCTTCTGCTTGCCCTTGCCATTTCTGTTTCTATATTCATTACAGTTTCTGATATTTTTTCTGCCTTTTCTTTTTCAACCCCGTTAAGTTCAAACATTTTTTTTAAATGTGCTTTGTACTCAATTCTTATTTGTTTAAAATTATCTTCAAGATAATAATCCCTGTTGGGAAGTGCCAATCCTCCCTGATTAAGATACACTGCGTATTTGTTGCTCTGCTTCTCGTCATTATCCACTTCCAATCTAAAAAGCGCTCTTATTCCTGATCTGTGTAAAAAGGCTATTATTTCTGGAATATCCTCCTTATCTTTCATTTCATTTATTTTATATAGTATTTCTTCCAGTGGTTTAAATCTCAAACTATTTATTAATTTCAAATCCATGGCTGAAATATAATATTTCCCCAGCTGCGCTTCAAGGGCCTTATCTTCATGGCAACTTTTTTTGGCGCATTCTTCAAGTATCTTACCAAGTATAAATCTGTTCCACTCTATAAGTTCCCAGGTTGCCCCCCACATAAATTTATCTTCAGGTATGGGATGGGTATCAACCCACTTTCCACAGGAATATGTAAAAAAATCATCTATGGGATCCACGCTCTTATCTAAAAATGAAGTGGAGAAGACTGGTTTTTCAGGTCTTTCATCATCGCTTATGGGTTTTATTCTTTCAAAAAGGTCTTCGGTTTTCACTATCTGGCATAAGGAAATGGTAAAATAAATTTACTAATCTTAGATTCAGGGCAATAGAGTTTGCATAAGCCTATATTCATCAATTTACTGGTTTGTCATGATTCCTGCGAACGGAATAAAATGGTAGATCAATCACTTTTCTCCCAGAAGAGCAGGCTTATTAGTTAAGCTTTTATGCTAAAAGGTAATGATACTCTGTATCTAAAAAGGTTTAAAGTCAGCATGCAGTACTTTAGGGATTCTATGGGTTTTCACGTGCAGAATATTGCCAATTATAAAGAATGTTTATATTGGAAAAAGTTATTCACATCGCCGGCAAAATTAAGGGCCCATAGCTCAGCTAGGTAGAGCATCTGGCTTTTAACCAGAGGGTCAGGGGTTCGAACCCCCTTGGGCCCGTTAAGAGGGATAAAAATGAGTAAATTTAACGTGTTGCACCACGAATTGGTCCCAGAACATTATTTGGTAGAGGAAAAGGATGAGGCTGCTATTTTAAAGAAGCTACATACAGAGAAAGGAATGTTGCCCCATATTAACGTCACAGACCCTGCTATTAAAGCACTAATGGAGATTCATGGGGATATTGGACCTAATAGAATAATTAAGATTGTTAGAAAGAACCCTAATGTAGGAATTACAGAATACTACAGGGTCACAACCAGTGAGGTTTTAAAATGAAAGAAATTGTTGAATCGTTTTTTAAGAATGAAAGTATTGTAAATCACCAGATTGACTCAATGAATGCATTTGTTGCAACCCCAGATAATCCAGACAGTTTAATGCAGAAAATAGTGGACGAAACTAAACTGTCAGATGATGATGAACCTGGAGTTATTACACTCGACAAGACAAAAACAGCAGGAAAAGAAATAAAAATATACTTTGGAAGACAGAAGGAGAGAGGCAGGTTCGTAGGAGATACAACCATAAGGGTTGATATGCCAGAAATTAAGGAAGCATCTGGTGCAATAAATCAAATAACGCCCCAGGAAGCAAGGATAAGAGATTTAAATTATACTGCACCTATTAGTCTTAAACTCAGGGTATCCGAAGACGGCATAGAAAGAGAACCCGAAACCATTAAGATCGGCGAAATGCCAGTGATGGTTAGAACTAAAGTATGCACACTGTACGGATCAAATCTAGACAGGTACATTGAAAAAACAAATGGGGAGAAAAATAATGCCCCAATCAATGGAACCAGAAAACAGAAATTACAGTATGTGGGTGAAGATCCAACTGATTCAGGAGGATATTTTATTATAGGCGGAAGTGAAAGAGTCATTGTATCACTGGAGGATCTTGCACCAAATAAGATTCTCGTTGAAAAGGAAGAGAAGTATGAAACACAGGTTGAGATTGCCAAGGTATTCTCTCAGGCTGGAGGATACAGAGCCATGACTGCTCTGGAAAAGAGTAGAGACGGTGATATCAATGTTTCTATACCAAGCGTACCTGGTTCAATACCTCTTGTTATTCTGATGAAGGCTCTGGGTATGGAAAAGGATAACGAAATTCATGATGCAATATTTTCAGTAAGTGGAATGAACCCAATTATTTATTATAATCTTGAGGCCGCCAGAGACCCAAAGATTCACCCACCAAATGGTGTTGTTTTTACAGAAGATGCTATTAACTATTTGGAAAAGAGATTTGCTGCAGGTCAGGCAAAAGACTTCAGGGAAAAGAAAATTTCACAGATTATAGACAAATCGCTCCTCCCACATCTTGGTGACAAGATTGAGGATAGATTCAAAAAAGCGCTTTACTTAGGTAGAATGGCAAGATCATTGCTAGAACTTAATCTTGGAATTAGGAAAGAGGATGACAAGGATCATTTATCAAACAAGAGGGTAAAACTGGCAGGGGACCTTATGGACGAACTTTTCAGAAACGCTTTTCAGTCCGTTGTTAAAGATTTGAAATATCAGCTTGAAAAGACATATAACAGAAAGAAAGGTTTGAGAATCAAACCAGCCATAAGGCAGGATCTTTTAACACAAAAAATACTCCACGCCATGTCTACAGGAAACTGGATAGGTGGAAAAACCGGTGTATCACAGCTTTTAGATCGTGTTTCAAATGTTAGCACACTGAGTCATCTGAGAAGGATTATTTCTCCGTTAACAAGATCACAGCCACATTTTGAGGCAAGAGATCTTCACCCAACTCAATGGGGTAGAATATGTCCTAACGAAACACCTGAAGGACAGAATTGCGGACTGGTGAAAAATGGTGCCCTTTTGATGAATATATCCGAAGGAGCGGAACCCCTTGACATAGTGGAATTCCTGAATGCTAACGGAATCAGGGAACCAACAAAGGAAGAAGGAAGCATGGGGAGAGTATATATCAACGGCGATCTGGTTGGGTACCATGAAGATCCAATTGGACTGACAAACACCATCAGAAAGACCAGAAGAAAAGGGGAACTATCATCAGAGGTTAATGTAAGATATGATGATTCTACAAACGAGGTAATTATAAACTGTGATAGGGGAAGAATTAGAAGGCCATTAATTGTAGTTGAAGATGGTAAACCGAACATATCAAGAGAAACTCTTGAAAAGTTAAGATTGGGTGATATGGAACTAAAGGACCTTACATCCATAGGGGCTATTGAATGGATTGATGCTGAAGAGGAAGAAAATCTTTATATTTCATTATATGCCTATGACTTCCCGGAAAGATGTCCAAGATGCGACACTCTTCTTTACAGAGGTATTGTAGAATGGGTCAATCAGGGAGAGTCAAAGATAAAATTGATGTGCCAGAAATGTGGTAAGGAATTTGATGGAAAAACCTTACTGTCAAAGGAACACACCCATCTTGAAATTGATCCATCAATGATTCTTGGAGTCACCGCATCAATGATACCATATCCTGAGCACAATTCATCACCAAGAGTCACCATGGCGTCTGCGATGACTAAACAGAGTATCGGGTTATCAGCAACAAACTTCAGGACAAGAACAGATACAAGAGGACATTTCATGCATTATCCTCAAATCCCAATGGTGAAGACACAGGTAATGGATTATGTGCATTACGATAAAAGACCAGCAGGACAGAATTTTGTGGTTGCCATAGTATCATACCAGGGATACAATATCCAGGATGCTATTGTTTTCAATAAATCTGCTGTAGAGAGGGGTCTTGGAAGAAGTAACTTCTTCAGAACATATACTGCCGAAGAAAGAAGATACCCTGGAGGACAGGAGGATCGATTTGAAATTCCAACACATGACGTAATGGGAGCTAGAATGGAAAATTTCTACATGAATCTTGATCAGGATGGTATTATAAATCCTGAAGCCTATGTTGAAGGTTCTGATGTACTTGTTGGAAAGACATCACCACCCAGATTCCTTGAAGAGGGAAATGAGAGGCTGGGTCCACAGAAGAGGAGAGAATCATCCATAACCATGAGGCCAAACGAAAACGGATATGTGGATAATGTTATACTAACTGTATCAGAAAGCAACAGTAAAATTGTTAAGATTAAGGTGAGAAGTGACAGGATTCC
>JAKBGP010000158.1 GCA_021833045.1 Thermoplasmata archaeon | reverse complement strand
CTGGTTTCTGGCGTACTTTGCAAATGCACTGGAAGATATTTCAATCCTTAATCTGTGATCTTTCTTTATTTCATGGAGCATACTCCACATATCAATCTCTATCTGAATGATTTTTCCAGGTTCATATGGAGCCTCCTGGAATGGACCGTTCCTGTACCTCAATCTTGTTATACCGTCCTGAAGTCTCTGTGCATATCCATCCTGATGGACATCAAGTATTTTCATTGTAAAGTCTGTATCCTCACAATCAGAAGAGATGAATATTCTTCCAGTAATTTTTCCGGCAATTGTTAATCCTTCTTCCATTTTCCCTGAAGTATATACAAGAATGTCCTTTCTCTTTTCTATTTCTGAATAGTCATCTGGTCCTCCTATCTGAGCAAATCCCTCTCCAGATAGGTATGGTACAGGATCCATGGGATCGTATGTGAACTGATCGGTTCTCAGTCCATATGACGGTTTATCAAAAATCAGTCTTCCATCTCCAGATATACCTGCCGCACTTTTTTCAGATGATAGATACATATGTATGTTTTTGCAACCTTTGAGAGGCCAGTCGCTGGATTTTATCCATCTATTGGGTCCCATTGCAAAAACCATAACCCTCTCGTCATTATCCACATATCTATGTTCAAGGATTGTATTTATCCACTGAGATTCTATTTCAACCAGGTCTAGCTTAGAGTTGTCTCCAAAGTCAATATGATCGTTTTTTATGTCCTTGTTAACTGAATGTCCCCACGGACCCACTATAAGACTCTGGTTCTTCCTTGAAAAATCACTTTCTGAATATTTTCTCATATTCTCATAATTTATGAATGTGCCTATCTGCTCATCATCATACCATCCTGAAATGTGCATCACTGGGAGATTAATATTATTCATCTTTCCCTGATAAAAAAGTGGTTTCCAGAAATCGCTTTCCGGCCTGTTTATGAAATACTGTTTCCAAAAAGGAATGTCTACTCCAATTTTTTCAGGCATATTAATCAGAGGTAAACTCCCATACACTTCTTCCCAGTCTACGCTGTTGATGTTCTGCATTCCTCTTCCCCTGAGAGAGAATAGCCAAGAAAGATTCATTGGTGAAGTCGAAACTGACGGATTTTCAACAAATGGATCAGATGGTGGGACAATACTTATCATTCCCCTCAGATGCTCAGGTTTCTTCAGTGCAGTCAGCCACTGAATCCTCCCAGAATAGGATGCTCCCCATGTGATTACATTCCCATTTGACCATGGTTTGCCCGCGAATATTTCAATGAGCCTTGAACCATCCTCTGCTTCTGAAAAGTATGGTATAAATTTTCCATCGGACTCTCCCCTTCCCCTCACATCATTTGCAATAAATACGAAACCTCTTTTGCTGAATTGCCTTGCAGTATTGAGTAATTCATCTGAGTTTTTACCGTAGGGAGTTCTGAAAAGTATTACGGTACTCTTTCCCTTTCCCTCTGGTAGATAGATATCTGATGACAATTCGATCCCATCTGGCATTTTAGTTCTTTCATCATAGATAATCATATATTTTACCAATCATGAGTTGATTTTCATATATAAAACAGACATTTTTCTCAATAAAGCATTATTTCCTTTATCTCCTCCCTGTATCTTTCCAATTCTCCCTGATAACTTTCTATAATATCCAATGGACTATCACCTGAAATGATCCTTTTCCTTATTTCCTTATTACCCGCAACAGAATCAAAATAGTGATCATAAAATTCTATATTATCAGAGTGGAATGTGTATATTGATGATAATAGATGTATCACAAATTCAAATGGCTTGAATAGATTTCTGTTACTCACATTAATCATTATCCCATTGCACTTTTCTCCTGTGTATTTGGAGAAATAGGGCTTGAATCTTACCTCATTCAGAACGACTCCTGCAAGTTTTTGCTTCTCAATAGCTGAAATTACCTTTCTTGCATCCATCAATGGGGAACCTATGAGCTCGAAAGGTCTGGTCGTTCCCCTCCCCTCTGATATGTTTGTCCCCTCAATTAAAACGCATCCTGGATAAACTATGGCAGTCTGCAGCGTTGGCATATTTGGAGATGGCAGGGTCCATGGTATTCCTAGCTGATCGTACCACATATCCCTTTTCCACTGCTTCATTTTTACTATTTTAAGTCTAACATTTTCTTGGGATATTTTTCTGTTGAAGAAATTTGCAAGTTCCCCAATTGTGAGAGAATGCTTAATTGGAATTGGCAGAGAACCAATGAACGATTGAAGATTATCAAGAAGCAGTGGACCGTCAGGATTCTCTCCGCTTAAGGGGTTTGGCCTGTCAAGCACTACAAAATCTATGCTCGTTCTTTCTACTGCTTCCATTGCATAAATCATTGTTGCAATATATGTATAAATCCTGCACCCCACATCCTGAAGATCGAATATGATTGTGTCAAACTGATCCATAACATCTCTGGAAATAAATTTGGAAGAATCTTTAATTGAATCTGTTTCCCTCATTTCCCTATCTATATCTAGAGAACCTGAACTCTTTTTAGAGTCAGGTTTTCTGTAAAGACTTTCAACCTGGACTCCAAGTGCATTATCATAATAGGATTCAACTGTCTCTCCTGACTGATAATCACCAAAATACCCATGCTCAGGGGTCAGTAAGGTTAGATTTCTGTAACCTCCAATTTGTTTAACTGCGTCGAGAGATGACATTCCTTCATGATTTCTGGCCCAGTTGTTTGTTATCAACCCTACCCTCTTATTCTCTATAAAATCTGTCTTTATGGAACCTAACTGATCAATCCCCATCAACATGGCTGCATATATGTACGGGGAATTTAAATTATAATATTGGTTGATTGTATATCAACCAGTTAAAGGCTTTTTGTTACACGCCCTATTTTCTCAAATATTTCGTGAAGATTCTTAGAGTATTTGCTTCCATCAAAGAGATTATTCACCGATACACTTGCTGAATTTCCGTTTGCGTGTATCATATTTCCATCACCAAGGTAGAGACCTACATGACCCTTAAAAAACACCAGATCACCTGGTTTAGCACTGTCAAAATTATCAACAGTCTCTGTAAAATCTCTCTGTGAACCAGAGTTTCTTGGAATCTGTACACCTGTGAATTTGTAGAGCCTTTGTACAAAACCCGAACAGTCATATCCAAATTCGGATGTTCCTCCCCACAGGTATGGTACCCCTATAAATTCCATTGAAAGATCACATACAGAGAAGTTGTTGTTTGAAACGCTTACAAGCTTATTTTCTGGAATTTTGTATTTTTCAGCCTCTTCCTTACTCACGTAAGAACCAAAAGGGAGCTTGATTTCTGGATGACTGTGAAATCTTCTTAATTTATATGACTTATCTGTGTATTCTGTAATTATATTTGTTTTTATATATCCCTTAACGTGATCCTGAGATTGGATCAGCGAATAGGCATCTCCCCTTTCCAGAAGATCAAATTTCTCTCCAAAAACAACCTGAGTTTCTCGTTCAGATTCAAACATCGCCTTACTTCTTAAATCTCCTACACCTATTCTTATCTGATACATTCTGCAATATAGCCCTTAGGGATATGAAACTTATTATTGCTATCTGACCTTTATAATGAAAAATCTGGTTCTTTGGAGACTATATTTCATGTTAGTAAAGTTCACTCTAAAGTTCACTCAAAGCTTAATACAACTTTTATGCTTTTGTGTAAACAGACAAAATATGTGATTAAATCTAAGGTATAATATTGTTGGAGATTATTTAATAAAAAAATACGAAGGGAAGAATATGAATGTTGCAAATGTAGTAATCTTATTAGGATGCAGGTCCTCTGGATGCTCCCCTACTGAGGAGCTTAAGGGAAGAGTTAAGGAGACGGTTAATCTTTACAGATCATTGAAAGAAAAAGCTGTTATAATTCCATCAGGGGGAGTCTCAGAAGATGGTTGTGGTTTATCAGAAGCCGAATTTATGTTAAGGGAACTTTTAAAATATAATATTCCAAGAGAGAGAATATTCTTAGAGGAAAAAGCCAAAACCACAATTGGCAATGCATTCTTTTCAAAACTGCTTATTGAAAGTAATAATATTGAGTACGAAATGATTCATATCGTAAGTTCGTGCTACCACATGGATAGATCAGAGCTCATTTTCAAGAGCATATTTTCAACAGAAAACATTGGAAAGGGATATTGTTTTGGTCATGTTCAGGAAAGAGAAAGCGAGATTGATAAACTGAAGAGAGATTCTTCTATTCTGGAAAAGATGAAGGGAAAATCAGCAGAATATATAGAAAACACTTTTAGGGAATATCTTTAGTTTAAGTTTGTAATTTTAAGAGTTAAACATAACCTTAATCCTTTAAAGTTTTAGCAGACTCGTAGAATTTTGTGTGCCTGACAATGTCCTGGAAATTATCCTTCTCCCTTATTGTTATTAGTTTCCCATCACTGATCAGTAATTCCATTGGAAGTAACCTGCCGTTATAGTTGCTTGCCATAGACATTGTGTATGCACCACAATTGAAGACTGCAACTATATCACCTATTTGTGGCTCCTGCAGCATTACATCCTTCCCGATCCTGTCAGTGTTTTCGCAGATTTGTCCTGTTACATCAGTTTTAAATTTTCGTTCTTCGTTCATCCTGTTTGCTATGAGTATATGGTGATAGGCTCCGTAAAGAGCTGGTCTCATAAGTATGTTCATCCCTATATCTGTACCCGTGAAGTTTGACTCCTGTCTTTTAACGTCTGTAATTTTACCCACTAACAATCCTGAGTTGGAGCTTATGTATCTACCGGGTTCAATCACGAGCCTTGGTATTTCCCGGCCTTTTTCTGTGTAAAATGCTTTGAATACGTCAGCTATGTTTTTGGCTGTGTCCATAACATCCAGTTCATCCTCTTCAGGTCTGTATGGTACACCAAATCCTCCTCCCATATCCACAAATTCGAATTCAATACCAAGCTCTTCCTCGAAATTTTTAACAACTTCCAGAATCTTTTGAGCAACTAATTTAAAATGGTCGGCGTTTCTTACGTTTGATCCAGCCATAACGTGGATTCCGAACCTCCTGCATCCCTTTTCCTTTGCCTCCCTGTAACCCTGTAATGCAAGCTCCGGAATTTCTCCAAATTTTGCCCCTTTACCTGCTGTTTTTATGCCTGGAAATTCCCCCTTTCCATAATCAATTTTAATTCTAAAACTCACTATTTCTGGTAAGTGATCAAGCACCATTCTGAACTGACTTAGAGAATCAAAGTTTATTGTTATATTCTTATCAATTGCAAATTTTAATTCTTCTATAGTTACATTATTTGGTGTAAAAGATATGTTATCAGGAGATAC
>JAKBGP010000004.1 GCA_021833045.1 Thermoplasmata archaeon | reverse complement strand
TGATTCAATTGCCAGAGATCTATTATCTTCTAAAGTTTGATAACACTTTTGTTTACTATGCCTTTCTGTGTTTCTATAATTATGGAAAGACATTTATTAATGGTGAACCAAGGTGTAATTATGATGATTAATGTTGTTTATATGGACAAACATTTAGACATTTTAAGGTTCTCTAACCAGGAAATCACACCTTCTCTAAAAGTTCAAGAAATATATCCATAATTTAAACTTTTAAATTTGCACTACTTCACTTCCATCTACCATTAGCCTTACTGGTGAGAGTAGTCTGATAAATATTTCCACCTTATGCTTTTCGGCATTTCCAATTTCAAGATCAAACTTTCTAGAAGGCAAAAAATTGGGTACATCAATAACTCTTTCACCATCAACCTCTATTCTAATATATTTAAGAAAGGGGTTTGCGTTTACACTTATAACATGTTTTTCATGATCTCCTATTTCGAATCTTGCTTTTGACATTTTTGCTCTAAATTTATTACCCATTGGAAAATTATAAACTTTCTTAAAAAACATATTCATTAGCCACATAAGATAAGTATTTATGGAGTTGAGAAAGATGATCGAAATATATCTCTTCTTTTCCACATTGATTATAAATTTAGTATTCACCATAAATATAATAAATAACCGGAAAATGAAAGAATTATCCCAACAATTTATGTCGTAGATGTCTAGATATTTTGTATAAATGATTTAAGTATAAAGATGTAATGTAAGGATATCCTTACATTACTGTGGGAGATGAAATAATGAGTGAAGAACTTAATTATCAGGCCGAGAATGGAATTAATAACCGGGATTCTAGAACCCAAATGATAATTTTAGGTTCGGGTATATTTATTGCAACCTTCGATCTGGCTGCAATTTCCATTGCCATGCTCGTTCTAAAGGGTATATGGCATCTGTCACCAATAACTGTTACCTTAATCGGGGCTGCAGCATTAATAGGGGCAATTTTTGGTGGTTTTCTTGGCGGATTACTGGCAGATAAGTTTGGAAGAAAAGGTATTCTGTTTTTAGATTTTGTAGGGTATTTTTTCGCATCTTCTCTAAGCGCCATTTCCCCAAATGCCTACTGGCTGATTTTCTTTCGGCTTATTGTCGGCTTTGTAATAGGAGCAGATTTTGCTGTTTCCTTTCCTCTTATGGCTGAAATTAGACCAAGAAAAACCAGAGGAAGGGATATGGCCATGGTAATGATGACTGCTAATTTTGGCATGGTACTTGCATATGGAATAGGTGGATTCTTCCTTGGAATAAACAACAATGGATGGAGATATGTGCTCGTATCTGGTGCTGTCCTTTCTATTCCAATTCTAATAATACGATCTAGAATCAAGGAATCCGAAAGCTGGAAAGAGAAGAGACACCATACAATAGGCAACATATTCAGGTATCTTAGACAGAATCATACAGGAGATGTAATTTTTTCATCTGTGGCATGGTTTTCATATCAGGTTGGAGATCAGGGACTCTCAATCTTCCTGCCCATACTCCTTTCATCTCTTTTATTTATAGGGCCTTCAGACGCATCATATTCAAGTTTGATTATTAAGTCTGTAACAATACCTGCTGCTATTATAACTGTACTACTTATAGAACGTATAGGAAGGAGATCACTACAGTTATGGGGATTCCTTGGTAGAACTTTATCCCTATTCTTTCTCGCTTTTATGCTTATTATGCTTCCAGATACATTCCTTTATGCAAAAGTACTCTTTCTCTTCACAGCTTTCTTCTTCGGTGCCATGGGACCAGACAAAACAATTGTCATAGCACCGTCAGAAAAGTTTGATTCATCGGTTAGGGGAACCGGAGAAGGAATTTCTGAGGCGTCAGGAAGGTTTGGTGGGTTGATAGGTATATTGGGATATGGTCTTTTGACTCCATTTCTGGGGGATGGAGGGGGAATAATGTTCTTTGCCATTTTTGCCATGATCGGATTGATAGCTACCCTGGTTTTTATGACAAAGGATAGAAATGAATATAGAAATTCAAAAAAATCCGATAGAAGAACACTCTAATTCAGCAGAAAGATAAATTTAAAGAGGCATATGATTAATTAATATCTTTACATTGTTGACACATGGACAAGAAAAGTGTTGTAGTTGAAGAACTTGGAAGAGCCGGACCTTATTCCCACAGTGTTATTGCAAACTCAATGATATTTTTATCAGGACAGCTAGGAGTAAAGGAGAATTCTGATAATTCCTTTGAGCAACAGTTTAGGAGGGCTGCGTCGAATGTTGAAAAAATTCTTGCTCAGAGCAACTCCTCAATGAAAAATATAGTTAGAGTAGTTGTTTATATGAAAAATCAGGGAGACTTTGAACTTATGAACAAACTGTTCAAGGAAGTTTTTTCAATTGCTACACCTGCAAGAACAACCGTTGTTTGCAACTTTCCTAATGATAAAGCCTTAATAGAACTTGAGGTTACGGCTGTCACACAATGATTTTTATATATATTTATACATTTACATAATTTATTTTCAATGCTAGAATATAACACACTTTATTTTAGAGGGGTTTATAAAATGCTATAACCTTTAAAAGCTCTTTGTAATACAGTATGTACCGAGAAGGTGAATACATGGCAGAAGATTTAGATTCTTTTGATATTGCTGTACAGCAATTAGAAAAGGCGGCGAAAGTTATGAACCTCGACAAAGAGGCTCTGGAAATTTTGAGGGCACCCCAGCAGATTTTGGAGGTTAGTTTACCAGTAAGAATGGATAATGGAAAAGTAAAAACTTTCAGAGGATTCAGAGTTCATTATAATAATGCAAGAGGTCCCGTTAAGGGAGGTATAAGATTCCATCCAGAAGAAACACTTTCCACTGTAAAGGCACTCTCAGCATGGATGACATGGAAGACGGCGGTAGTTGATATACCAATGGGAGGAGCAAAGGGGGGAATAATATGCAACCCAAAGGAAATGAGTCCTTCTGAGCTGGAGAGACTTAGCAGAGCTTATGTTAGGGCCATTGCAGATTTCATTGGACCTGAAATTGATGTTCCTGCACCGGACGTTTACACAACACCCCAGATAATGGCCTGGATGATGGATGAATATGAAACTATAGTTAGAAGATCTGCTCCTGGTGTAATAACGGGAAAGCCACTGACACTAGGTGGCTCACAGGGAAGAGGAGATGCAACAGCCAAAGGAGGAATGTATGTTCTTAAGGTTGGAGCTAAAAAGAAAGGTATAGATCTCTCAAAGGCAACGGTTGCTGTTCAGGGATTCGGTAATGCCGGTCAATTTGCAATGACCCTTGTAAAGGAACACTTCGGATCAAAGGTAGTTGCAATATCTGACACTAAGGGAGGTATCTATTCAGAAAAAGGACTCGACTTTGATGCAGTTTTAAAGCACAAGCAGAAAACTGGCACAGTACAGGGTCTTGAGGGAACAAAAAATATAACCAACGAAGAACTTCTAGAACTTGGCGTAGACGTACTTATTCCAGCCGCAATTGAGAATCAGATAACCTCAAAGAATGCAGATAAAATTAAGGCCAAGATCATTCTCGAACTTGCGAATGGTCCAACAACACCTGAGGCTGATGAGATACTCTTTAAGAGAGGCGTTCTTGATCTGCCAGACTTCCTTGCCAACGCAGGAGGAGTTACAACATCGTACTTCGAATGGGTACAAAACATCGGAGGATATTACTGGACAAGAGAAGAGGTATACGAAAAGTTGGACAAGAAAATGACCACAGCTGCTGAAGATGTGCTTGCAACTGCTGACAAGTATAAGGTTAATCCAAGAACTGGAGCTTATATAATATCAGTGAAAAGAGTTGCAGACGCCATGAAGGCTAGAGGATGGTACTGAACCACCCCCTTTTATTTTCATAGTTCATTTTAAAAATTAAAAACCAAAATATTTCTTTTGTAAAATGATTACAAATTTCTTTTTTTAAAATATTAAAATAGCGTTATTCAGTTTTTACTTTCGTTCCCTTAAACTTTAGTAGAATCTGAGTTAATATGTTTCATTGAGGGAAGCAATACTACGTTTATGGAACAAGAACTTCTCTTCCCTTTACTTTGCCCTGTTTCAGATTGTTTAGCACTTCATTTGCAGAACTTAATTTGGACTTATGAACCATTGAAATTAAACCTTCAGATGAGGCTATGTCGAGGATCGCCCTTGTCTCCTTTCTTAGTCCGCTGGCCACACTTGTTATATTTTTCTCCCACATGAAACTGCTGAATGGAATCTCTATTTTATCCATTACTGCAGGTACTACTATTGTTTTTCCACTTTTAACAGATGAGGCCGCAGTTTGAACAATTTTGCTATTTGGTGCAAAAACAATTGCTCCGTCATAGTGACCTGATGGCCTGTCAGTTATTTCAGCAGCTTCGGCTTTTTCTGCAACATCCTTATGAGAAGTTGTTATTGCGCAGGCTTTTCCACCCATTAACCTGATCAGTTGAAGACCATAGAATCCTAATCCACCAATCCCGAATACTGCTATTCTGTCATTTGGAGCAATATTCAATCTCCTTACTGCCGAATATGCCGTGATACCTGCACAAAATAGTGGTGCAGTTTCTACACTGTTCAAATTATCTGGAATCCTGCTTACATATGTTGAGTCTAGGGCAACGTATTCAGAATAGCCTCCCTTGTGATTTATTCCTGTTACGGTTGCATATGGACATAAGTTCTCCTTTCCCGATATGCAATACTCACATTTCCCACATGCAGAATAAAACCAGCCTATTCCAACTCTCTCACCTATCTGAATATCACTTTTTGATTCAACAACTTCCCCTACTATCTCATGGCCAGGAATTAGAGGAAATAGTTCTGGAGGAAGAGGAAAGTCCCCCTCAATAATATGGAGATCACTGTGACAGACACCATTTGCCTGAACCTTTACAATTACCTGACCATGCTTTAATTCTGGCCCTTCATAATCTTCATACTTCAGAGGATTGTTTTCTATCTTGTTCTGTTTTTCCAGGATCATTGCTTTCATAATAAAAATAATTACAATCTTCCCTAAAGCATTTTGCCCATTGTACTGTACCACCAAATTTCTTTTATAACCATTTGCAATACCAGCGTTAGCAGCGGGAATAGTGTAGTGGTTATCACAGGGGCTTCCCAAGCCCTTAACCCGGGTTCGAATCCCGGTTTCCGCACTCTAGTAAAAGTTCAATGCGTGTACCTGTGAGAATGGGTATAAATCAAGTTTGTTTATATACTAAGGATTCACTTTTTGAGATATATTATTAAGTAAATAAAAATAGTTAGTTTAATTCTATTTCTTTAGACATCTTTTCAATATTATTCATAGTCTAAATTGCATTAAAGAGATTGAAAGCGATCCGCTATCTGCGTTTGTGTAATTCTTCTATTGAGATGCTTCCCAGATATGGTACCATTGCTCTAATATCGTTCAAGTCTTTTTCTAAGGCTCTATAAGGCATGTTCTTTGTCCAAGGCATAATACCATCCAAACAGTTAAACACACCCTGAAAAGCCGTAAAAAAGCATAATATTTGCTTAAATCACGCTTATGGATTGGATTTCACGTGTCGTTTTGATCTCCATTTTTGATGAACTATGTTTTTGTTACTTTAGTAACAGATTTTAGAGATCCTTCATTGACCATGGCCATAGAAGATCTTAGAATATCTTTTTCTCATGGAGAGAATCCTATCAGATAACCGAGTTTTAACAAAAATATATCATTAACTCGGGTTCTCATAATTCGTTGATAGGTCATGATGTAATTATACCATGTCATCAGTCCTGTTTCCTATAACCTAAGGTAAACAAACCTATTTTGTAAAAGTGAGATTGAATCATTAGGTATCACTTTTAAGGATCTCAAAAAATTGTTTAGGCCATAATTCCAATGTAGTGAGATCTTACAATGCAGGATCCATGAATGTCCTCAGAGGAATCGGTCAGATATCAGTATTCTTTCGATGCATTGCTATTACATGCATCTTATTTTGAGATGGTCCATCATGGTAACTGAGTTCTCTAAAATAATAGGGATAGATTAACTTCGCTGACTACCGGACAGAACTGAGCTGTCATTTAGACTTTTTTATGTATATAATATGGCGTTTACCATAGGTTTTCGAGAGAAATAACGTAAAATACAGGATTTCTTTTGAAATCCTATCGATGTTCTATCGATGGTTTATCGATGTCCTTTCGATCATTAACATGCTTGAGATTCTTCAGTGAGTTAGGATTGACATTCCTCTTTGGCTTCTTTTTCCCTTCCTGGTTATCTGCCATTGAGTGCAGCAGCTTCTGGACTTCCTTCTGCTTCTTTCTTATCTCTATGTCCCTCTTTGCTTCATACTGATCAATCAACCACTTTGGTGGAAGGGAGAACTGGACAGTCTTTACTGTTACTGTCCTTGTCCTCATCCCCTTGTTTGGTGTCTGCATCCTGGGATATACCATGAAGTCATCACCGGCCTTGAATGGGTTTGGTTCAGGGAGTTTTATCTTGAATACTCCCTGTTCCTTTGTTGCTTCAAAGAAGATGTTGATCAGTCCTCTTGTCTGTGAGTCTATGTAGTTCCATTTTGGAACTGTTATGAATGTTATGAGATTACGATACCTGAATGACTGGGCTACTACAGATATGGCCTTGTTCTGGACTGACTGCCAGTCCCTTGCATTCATGAACACACCGGCATCATCCAGTATTACTGAGTTTCCCTTCTTCAGGTTTCCGTCGATCACGTAGTCAACAAAATCCGTAACGTCAAACATGACCTTATCCTGTTTGAATGTTGCATCACAGGTATATGCAAGCTCCAGGGCAGAATATGACTTGCCACTGCCTCTTGGTCCCACAAACAGGCCAAGGACATCCATGTTCCTTGCAATCCTGTTTCTTATCCAGGGTATCAGCCACATGTCATATCTGTCCTTCGAATATTCAGGATCCTCAAACGGAAGCTTCATCATCTTCACCCCATTCATACTTATGGTTATCATTCTCCTGGTAGGCCATTTTAATCAGTCCTCACATCATAATCTTTATCATCATCTGCCAGGTCCAGGGAAACACCAGGACTCAGAACTATCTCAGTCTTTCCATCTACCCTGAGTTCGAGGCCTTTATCAGTTTCCACTATCTCACCGATTCTCTTGACCCCTGCATCTTCATATCTGCTTCCGGATAGCCTGAATACTGCCTCAATCATTACAACCGGATCATCAGGATCATCTACTTCAGATAGGCCTATTCCATCATTCTTGAACAGTGTAAAATCCTCAAAGTGATTGCATGCCGGTTCTGACTTTGTCCTTTTGATTGTAGTTATGGCAGAACAGTAAGGGCAGCTTAAAGGAACATCCTTGAGTGAGGGTTCTTGCCTTACATAAACCTTGGTTACATTCTTCATACTATATCGAACGCCACCACTAAGATAAACCTTATCTCACGCATTCGAGTCCTAGTAGACAGAATGGAATGAATACAAGGCGTGAGGTTTACATTATTTAAACGTAGCGCTAAATTAAATAACTTTGTAGCTATATTAAGTTATGATTTCAGGTATAGAACTTGTACAATACATTCTGCTGAAATACGGCCCTCTACCGCAAAAAAAACTCCACAAATTAGCTTATTTGTCAGAAATTCAGTATATTAAAAAACATGGAAAAAGACTTTCAGATCTTACATTCAAGAAATATTATTATGGTCCTTATTCTGAGGATATAAGAAATATAGAAGATCTGGATGAGAACATAGTAATAACTGAAAAAATGAATGGCCTTTACCCAGTCAAATTATCAGAAATTGTTAATGAAGAAGTTGTTGAACCTATAAATGATCCAAACTTGCGCCAAGAAATAGATTCTCTGCTGAGGTCGTATAAGGATAAAAGTGGAGGAGAACTTGAAGTTGAAGCGGATAAAACAGAACCATTCCTTGAAGCGGAAAATCTAAATGACATATTAGATCTTGATGGCTATGCTTGGTATTATAATAAAATTAATTCTGATGAGTTCTGGGAAGATGCGATTAAAAAAGATAAGAACAACAGAGATAACAACGTATATGGTAAGCGCATTCTAAAGAAAGCCACTGAAATAGATTCTTTATTTTCTTAGGCCAGTTGAATGACTTGCGACAGCTATTATTTTGACATATTTGCCATTGAGCCTTATATTTCTAAAATAAAAGACGCTTCCATAAAGGAGCAAGTTAGAAAGAAATTGAAGAAGGTTTTAGAAAATCCCTCTATTGGTGAAACGAAGAGCTATAATCTTACAGGGATTCGTGCGGTAAAAGTAAACAAACAAAAGATAGTGATCCTTTACAAAATAGACGAAAAGGATCCCTGTAAGGTAGTGTTTGTAGATATTGGATCCCACGAAGATGTTTACAGCCTAACCTTCTAATTATATAACTAAGAGGTCCATTGTTATATTTGTTAGGGAAGATGCTGCTTAATGGACTTGGGTTACCCACCCTCAGGTCGATCGATCGAGAGAAAACCAAAAACGATGGTGGTCATGGTGACCGTGTCCGGCCAGATGACCCGCATGATATAAAGCATGATTCACAAAATACGAGAGAATCATCTGAAAAGGATCCTTTTGATCCTATGAACACGCCAGCTCTTCCAGGAATGACGAAAGAAGAAATAATGGATATCATGGTTGAGAAAATGATCCGGAAGGGGGAAACAGTGAATAAGAAGACTGCAGGCGTTCTGGAATACTTGTCTGATATGGCCTACAAGGAACTGAACGGGGAGGGTGAAAAAGATGACAAAACAAATTAAGTCAGGAAGTACAGGGAAAAGTAAAGCACGTTCCTTTCACCTGCAGCTCAAACATGTTCTTGGAGGTGTATCGCTTCTAAGCCTCCTTGCTGCATTCGTAGTATTTTCCATTCCTGCCTCGAATGGCATAATCAATATATTTGACCTGCAGAAATTTATTTCAGGTTTGGTATGGTTGGGAACAGCCCTATTTAGCGGGGGATCTGCTGTAGTATTACATGATGCAGAAGATTAATTAAGCCCCATATCATTCGATTTAATATGTATCAGATAAAGAGGAAATCTCATTTTAATCTTTTTGTTGGGTACTGCCTAATGATAGCTGGGGCTTCACTTTTAGCTTATGCTCTTATCATTAGGTAAAATTCGATACATCTTTCGCACATGCTCTCGGCACTGGCCGCAGGATACCTTCATCATGAAGAGAAGGAAACCTGTAAATAACAATGAGGGATGCATAGAAGGAAGAAAGTGGACATAATCAGATACCTGTATATTGCAAGTATGATTGGGAGCATTCTCCTGATACTCAACGGAATAGGGATTATCTAATTTTTCAGCTGATACATTATTATCCACAACTCATTTTAAAACGATTTAAGGCACATCCCGAAGTCTCATAATAGTATTACACTACCAAAGTTTAAGGGAATTTGACAGTTTATTCTTAATATGAAAAGTTCTATAAATTTTAGTTGTCAGATCACTCCTGGTAACTGGATTCGCATTTGAATCGATTTATACTTTCATTCATAAATGTCCTGAGGTGGAAATAGATAGTAATGACCCGTAAACTTCTTGATTTCCTTTTCTGATTTGATTATTTTTGAAACCATGACCATTAAACCGATTATGGCGAACAGCAATTCAACTGCGATGGCGAATTGTGCTGGTGGTATTAGGAAAGTGAGGCGAATAAGTAACATGTAAAGACCGATTACGTATATTACACCTATTACCCTGTAATTCGGGAAACCTAAAAAGGATCTTCTGTATGCCCACTTAACAGGAATTTTCCTTAGATGTCCTTCTTCATAACTCATTTAAATCTACCTCTGTGTTGTTATCAATATTAGATATTAAAAATTTAGCCATACTTCTTTGAAGAGGTAGTTTTTCTTCAAAATTGATTTTAAAATTATATACTGAAATCACTACTATCACCTAACTACCCGAACAATAGATATACAGGACTTGATAAAGTAGCACTATACGTTTGCTGTTCTTCACACGTATTGCCAGTGAGGGTTGTGTTAAAAAGCGTGAATCCTTCACTGTATGTAAAATGATCAACCTGTTCCTGTTCAGAACCAATTTCATTTATCCCTATGGATATGTTCTGGTTGAATGTGTTTGAAACCAGATAACATCCATAATTGAAATAATCGTATGGCTCATTTGGAGCTGTTGATCTGGCACTGTCAGAGCATTTGAAGTGCCCATCTACACTCACTTGATTAGATACCTGAGTAGTGTCTGGATGACAAACATATTCTGCAAGGGCGGCCCCTATTGCAGCCCCTCCGGAAGCTCCCGCTATAGACATAATGAGTACACCTGAACCAAAGGAAAGTATAACACCGATGATCGTGGCCGATATTGCAATTGCAGCCAAAACAATTGGAAGATAATTGGTCGTATCAGTCACACAGGATATTGCAAGATTTTTATATAAAAAACATGAGTTTGTATCGTCTTTTGAGTTTTGTCCTGAATAGACAACACACACATCTCTGTTTATTGCTCCCATTTCATTCCCATAGGACAAAAATGTCTGGTAGAAATTCTGTGAACAGGTGCTACCAAATTTCTTATAAAGCATGCCTCCACTTACTGACGCTACAATCTTTCCATTAGAGTTAAAAACCTTACCCTGGTCTGGAAACTCCTGAAGGTCTGGAAATTCAAATCCCTTATCGCCGATATATTCGTTGAATGCATGACCTAACATATGCTGGCAAGTCCATGTTGAAGTCCCTGGATATTCATACGCAATTTCGAATCCACTGAAACAACCTATATTATTCACTGTTGTGCTGAAATATTGTTCATCCCCTTGATACGCTGAAGTGGTTCCTAAGAAAATCGCAGTCCCACTTGTTGTCACCTCAAAGTAACCTTCCCTTATTGGACCGTTATTTGTGCATGATGATATTTCGTATGATATGCTTATATGACCATCTGCTGAACCATTTGCAAAACATGTGGAAGATGGCTGATTTATTTCCAGGCCTGAAAGAACAGGAGGATATGTGGTAACTGGATTACATCCGCCACCACCACTGCCTCCCCCGCCTCCCCCGCTCTTGTGTATAGGCCTGCCTTGTGAAATTTCAGGTTCTATGTTCGGATCTATGGTATACGTCTCATGAGCACTTAACCTGACAGGACCGAATGAAAGTATCAATGCATTATAACCGTTCATCTTCTTGATCTCGCCCATGTGAAACAGGTTCGAGTCACATATCCAGTTTATGTTAAGTCCACCTATGGTGATGCTGGAATTCTTCTGGCCTATGATGAAACTTGTACCGGCAAATGAATGAAACGTGTTACTGCTATCGCCTGATATTGTGAAGTTGTCTGTGCCTGGTAATACCATTGTAAAATCAACAATGTACGTTGCACTTACATTCAGTTTGTTCTGGAATGCTACGGATGATCCCATCCCATACTGGTGGAAGGAGAAGACATCGGCTGCCTGAGTGCTGTTCCCATATCTTACCAGATCAGCGGATGTGCAGTTATTATTTTGGATTTCACGGGTATGGTAAGAATTGAAGTCTGCCATTGATAAATTTCCGGGACTGGATGATCCTGAAACATATGGTGTTGCTACATTGCTGCTCTGTGAACCTACGGTGAAAATATCATACTGCACAGGGTATTTAGTCGTGCCAAAGGAAATGATCGGCTGGCTACCCATGAAGCATACGGATTCACCGCATTTTGAATAGAGGGCTTCTGGAACATTGCTCTGGATGTTTGAAGATGATCCTGAATTCTGGATTGCATTATTGAAGGAAATCACAGTGAAACCTATTGAGAAGATCATTATCAGAGACAGGAAAATGACAGTTACCTTGTTAAAACTCTTTCTCGCTTCCCTATCTATATTAAGTTTGAACTCCATATCAAATTATAAATTCAAATTGTATTAAATATTTGTGGTTATTTTTATATGGGCATAAATGTGTTACTACAGTAACAGAAATCAATGTAACACTTCATGAGGTTGTGTTTTCATAATTCTCCTAATGGTGTTACATGTTTCATAGAAAAGAGCATGTCTAATATCCCATAGTTAAGAGTGAAAATGTGAAAATATAGAATTGTGGATTAGGATCTAAAAAATTAAGGTGCTGAGAATCAAAGAAGGCCGTGTTCATCCTTGAGTTCATTCGCATTCTCATAGGTCAGGTGGCTTGATATAACATTGAACCTGCTTTCCACAAATTCCATGAGTCCTTCCTTTGTTTCGAATCTCTCAGCTGCATCCCTGAGGATCGAGTAGTCCACTTCAAGCTGATCTTTCCTTCTATTCCTGTATGATTTTTTCAATGGGTCGATTGCCATAATTCTTAACCTGCACCTAAGAATAAGAACGTTTCTTTTTTCTGAATTTCAAGGCATTTTAAGGTTTTCACCGGCCAAGATTTGCCATGACAATTAACCTGGTAAACATGCCTGTAGAAAACATGCACATCCTTTCGAAAGTAGTAGATATTCCGTTATACTGTCCAAAATATGAGTTCTATATCTTAACGTCTACACGAGCATCGCAGCAGATATTAATATGGTAAAAACATCTTCTTCTAATGGATAAGACGTTAAAACAGAAATTCAGACAACCTTTTGGTTTTTACATGGAGAATTTAATAGGTAAATATTTTAGTCTTAACGGTGTTTTTACAATGTACAATGCACATTCTCACGCATATGAGTGGGGACTTGATATTAAACAGGATGAATTAAAGCAGTTAAAATTCTTGACAAAAATTCTAAACCGAGACACTGGAGTGTTAAAAAACCACTTATTAGAAACCCTCAGAGATAAGAATGCAAATTACGAACCAAACGAGGGCGGAGTAAAAAAAAGTATACTCTCGTTAAATGACAGCGAAGAGATGATCGATATAAAGAGTACTCTTTTGACTGTGTCGAGTCTTGTGTCATCAAACACAATTGAATTCTTGAGAATTCAAGGAAGCAAGCTAATAGTCAGCGAAGTAAAAAGCCAATATGGACCAAAGCCAGACTTTAGGATAGAATTTGAAAGTGGTCAGCTTCAAAAATTATTGAGGGCTGTCAAATTTGGTCTAAATGTTTCCTTAATTTATTGCATCGCACTTCCGGTGCCAAGGTTTGTGGAGATCCCGTTTAAAGCACTGTATGATAAATTTAGAGACTTCAGCGATTTTAATGGTGAAGAGTTTACTTCTCATGATTGGCCAGATCTTAGAATCCGAATTCCAATAGAATTCAGAAGTGAGGAAAAGTTTACAAAAATTAATCAATCGCTCTACGACTTCATAGATGAGATGTCACTATTTCGGTCAATACTGGATTCCTTCCCTAATAAATTCTCACGCTTGGAGAAGTTTCTTGACTAACACCTAGTCACTTCTTCTGAGAATCCATGATAATTTCGGTTGCATCCATTTCATTGTACACTCTTTCTCTGTGGTTATGGTGGCATTCACTGTTTTGCTGTGAAAATTCAGGACTAGCAACGTTAAAGTATAACAATTACTAGTTGGTTCATTCAGGCCATAATCCATGATCAGAGATCTTCATGGCAATCATATTATTATAATTCATTGGAAACAGCGTAAATATGAGGATAAGAGTTAAGGCATTCTAAAGAACTGACTCCCTCATACCACCCCCTCAGGTCTATAGATATAGAGAAAAAGCAGCTGCACTTTCCATGATGCCATCCCTGGATGGCAATCTATGGCTATTATTCGGGGTTTTCCTTTGGTTGAAATTCTTTGGCCAGTTTGTAACTGTAAACTCTTGGTCCTTTATCAGCTGTAAGTACTGTAAAATTTACGAGGGTTGTCAGCCTTCTGGCCAGTGAACCATATCCTATTTCTATGCCTTCAAATTCCAGGATGGTCCTGAGCTGGTTAGTCTTGAAACTTCGATTTGGATACTTCTTGAAGATCTCCAGGATCTTTGTATTGATGACATCGAGTTTTATCCTGATAATCACTTTCTCAGTGTCAGTGATAAGGACCACCATGTAAACTTGTTACTGTAGTAACAGATTTAAGAAAAATGTACTCATTCATTGGTTTTTCTTTCCTTATTATACATATTTGGAATATCGTGAATAGAAGAATAGGCATTTAGGCATTCTGAATAACTGACACACCCTTCCCACCCCTCAGGTCTATAGATATAGAGAAAGTGAAACCTAATGAGAACCAATATGGCAGCCTAATCCGTTCGTTTGGCACCGTTCTTCGGAAGATAATACTTGAAAACCTTGCCTGAAACCTTCCTCTTTTCAATGAGTGTTAAGGTACATAGAATATCAAGCCTCCTGGTTACCTGCCCATAGTTGATATGAAATCCTGCATCAATTAATATGGGATGGATCTGGCGTACTTTCCACCCTTTAGTCGGTGCTTTCTGGATTATTGAAAGGATCCTCTGGTCAAGTTTGTCAAGCTTTACCATGATTGGTACTTCAACATCTTTGTGTGATTCCTGGGTCACTCCCTTATACCTCCATTTATCGCCTTCCATTTTCCATAGTACGCAGCAATTCCCCTCAGGGAGACATATTTCAGCGATTTTATGTCATTAGGCAACTTGTTGTCCTGGATGAAATTATAGATGCTGTAAGGGCAGTCTGGCTTATTCCCTGTTCTTGACTCGTAGAAATCACACAGCTTGAGGAATTTCTCAACCCTTGCATTGAGTGGTTTAGGCAGGAAATGATCAAGTGTTACCTGGACACGATCCACCGTATGGCCGGAAATCATTGAGGACCACCCTTCATGTCATCATCGGGGTCTTCATCAGGATCATCATCTACAGGTTCAGGTTCTTCCGGTTTCCCTTCATCACCTTCTTTATGATCTTCCGGAACTTCCCCTGGATCTCTGGGAAGGGAAGGCTCATCCAATCCTGGCTCACTGTCCCATGGTTTAGTGAGGGATTCTCCAGCTTGTAGAAATTTGACTTCATGTTCGGCAGCAGTAAATTTTTCAATAAAGTTGTTATCAGAAGCGGAAAGAATAGACGTGCTTATGTCAAGTAATATAATTACATTAGAAAGATTAGGTATGGTCTGAAATGACGCTTGTGGATACCAATCTGCATCTAAGATGACGCTTGTGGACATCACTCTGAATCGACCTCATACCTCTTTTTCATGATCCAGATTCCACTCAAGCCCTTTTCCCTCATTTTCTCCTTCTGTTCTGCTGTTAATTCAGGATGGCCATTGGTTCTATTCTTCTTCAATCTTTCAATGATTTCCTGCCTCTTCTCCTCACTCATTGAGTTCCACTTTTCCCTTGCAGCTGTTATCCTGGTAAATTCTCCCTGGAAGTATCCCTGATATGGCAGCTCCTTCCTGAGATCTTCCGGCATCTTTTCCCAATATTTATGCCGGGTTGACTTTGCCATGCCGCATTGAGGATCTCCCTCAACATAGGATCTCATCTTGATCAGGACGTCTAAAGGACACTTTGGTGCATCGCATGAGTCATACCTTGAACAGTATGACATGGTTTTGATTGAGAGTATGTCCTTAGATAGTGTCAGTTCGCTTGATTTTTGTCTTTCAGTAGGTATTGTCAGAATTGCTTGATATCCCCCTGACTGTTTATATTGCCCTGACTTAGCATGGGATGAGAGTCCCTGCATTTTAGATTTATTTGAGGACTTCATAGCACACTCACCGTTATGATTGCAGCCTTTTCTATGATCATGCTTCGTTTGTTTGGCAGCTCTATTTCCATTGTGTACTGTCCCAGATGCCGCAGTATTCCCGACTCTATCCTGTTATTGGTCAGTGAGACGGTTATAGATCTTCCGAGAAGTGAAAGATTGAGAGGTTCCAGCGGTTCGAAGTTCCTGGGCCTTTCCTTTCCGTTTCTTTCATTGCTGTTCTGTGTGCTGTTCTTAACATTATTTCCGGTTACGTATGTTGTTGTCATGTTACTTAACCTCCATTGAGTTCCTTATGGATGGCATGATGACTTTGACCCTCTGCGTTTTTGAACCCATTTCCCGGTATTCATCAAGATCGAGGGATTCTATGAATTTCCTCAGCTTCATCCTTGTTATGGCTGCCGGAAATTCCGACTTGCCCCTGGGACAGAGATCTTTCACGATGCCGGAACCTATGTAGAAGAACGCATCATGTTCTATGTCATAGAGGATAGCTCCTTTTGGAGGCGATCCGTTGATCTCTATGGTTACCATGGTGAGATGTCCATAATTGCCATAGTGTGGCGTTACTATCATGGGCCTCTCTGATTTCCTGCCACCCATCACTGAACCCCAGTAGTTCTTTGCTATTAGCTCCCTAACGAACTCTTCGGGACTCTGTACCTTTCCTTTCCTTATTCCCCTTAACACATTGCATCTATTCATCTCTTCAACCCCTCATCTATCAATTTCACCAGTACCATCAGTCTTGCCTTTACGCTTCCAGGAACAAGACTTGCCAATTTCCTGAATGCCTCTTCCATTGTTTTCCTTCCATCCTTGCTCATTTTCTTTACCCCATTAGATCTCCCTGAATACCAGGTAAAGCGATTCCTGATCCTCTATGCTTATCCTGGTAAGTGAAAGCCCTCTTGTTTCAAACTCAGAAAGCAGTATCCTGAATATGCCTCCAGGCAATCCAAGATCATCCACTCCCTGCTTGTATTCAACAATTATTTCCTCATCTGTTCCTTCCTTGACCTCCAGGCTCCATCCGTAAAAATGGAGTATGCTGTCGATCACATGCTGCAAACTATCCATGGTTTGTTCACTCATTTTTCATACCTCCGTTCCTGAGGCTTGAGGCTGCCCCTAAGCCATCCTGTAAAAAATTAAGGACTGTAAGATCTGAGTTCAGCTCAGATATGGATATCACTCTGTCAAGTGGTATTTTATGAGTTCTTCCTGACTTCAACCCATCCATGATTATCCGGTTGAAGACTACCATGCGAAGCTCACCTGTCAAGGTGTAAGGTGCATTCTTAGGGCCGATGAAATTTACACTGATCATTGACCCTTTAAGGTTGTCAAGATCACCTGGTGATATCATGGCTGATCACCTCTTTTTAAAGTCCTGTTGAAAAATACTATCCCTAATGATCCTGTATTGGACTGCGTGAAACCAAGCTCCTTCATTTTGGATTCTATCTTATTACGGTTCTGATTGAAATATCCGGTTTCAAAAGTTATCTGAAATTTCTTTCCATCGTATGACTTTCCTGTTTCAGATGCCTTCAGGTGTATTCCCTGGCTGAGCAGTGAATCCTTTATCTGATTGCATTCTTCTTCAGTTATGGGCTGTGTTTCCATGTCAACCGGCTTGTCTCTACCGTTATGCTCAGTAATTCTTGAAGCCCATTGCCTCTGTATAAGAAGATCTGCGATCTCCTCGGGAACATGGGCTATGTCTCCTTTGTGAAGATAGTAATTGTTATCTTTCCAGGCTATTCCATCTAGGAGATCTTCGTGGATAGTTACCAGGACATAATTTATTTGTTCCAGCTTCTTTCCTGTAACACTGATTGTGCCATTGTGAAGGGTTAAAAGGCCGTCAGCTGCCATTGAAGGTAGTATCCTTTCATTGAGATCTTCCAGGGAAACTATCAGGTCCTTGTTTTCACTCAACCAGTTTTCAAGGATGGTTGAAGGCTTGATCTTTATCTCAGGTTTTCCCTGAGAGATCTTATTAGCGATCTCCAGGATGGTTTTTTGTGTTTGTTGAGTTTGATTCAGCTCGAAGGATGTGATATCATGGACATTGAGCATTGAAACTTCGGGATTTACTGGATTTATACTAATATTGGAATTAGATTTGACTTCTTGAGTCGCAACGAGTCGCAACCTCTCAGAATCCGTTGCGACTGACTTAGAGCTAGAGGTCTTCTGATTAATACCTATATCAGTCGCAGTACCCCTCCATGCTCCTTCTTTTATTTCATTTTTATTTTCTCTCATGTGGGGCAACATGGGGGACTCCTGCGACCTAACGCCATTTTTCCCTGCAGTAGACAGGGTATTATCCGGTCGCAGCTCTTTTTCTGTCGTTGCGACTTGCGACTCTACAAGATTAT
Organism: Thermoplasmata archaeon; assembly: GCA_021833045.1. The sequence goes on along the minus strand of JAKBGP010000004.1, from coordinate 7,701 downwards.
TATCATGCAATATGGTATTTTTATCTATACCCTTGGCAAGTAATGATTGAACTACATGATCGCCTTCCTCTTTAGAGATAAGCATTTTGTTATGTGTCCTGTTATTTTCAGGTTTTGCAATAGTTCCGGCTTCGTTTTTAGATTTAGACGCGTTTAAATCTTCTTGCAAGTTGAACACGGGGTCAATCTCTTCGGGAGGCTTATTTTCGGGCTTTCCTGAACTGTCATTAGGTGTGTTCAACTTGTGCACGTCAACTCTTACGTGTACATGATCCTCATGTTCATCTACACCTTCCTTCGCTACACGTAGGTTAGTGTACACATGTTGAACACGCCTGTATCTCTCACCAGAAGCTCTTATTTTCGGGCTTTCTGCACGAACGACCCCGTGTTCAACTTGTAATTTATCCTGAGAATTTTCTATTTCATCATTACCAGTTAACTGACAGTTAATAAAAAAATATTCTCGCCTACCACGTGGTCCGAGGTACTTCTTTGTAAATGATCTGCCAAACCGTTTTACAAAACTTTGTCTTGTCAAGGCAGTAATTCCTTTCGTTTTAGACCACTGCAAGAACCTCTTGTAGGCATCCTCAACAAGTGTTTGTGATCCTTCTATGTATTCTGTTTCATCGTCTATGAAGAATGCTATGGGGTCTGCAAGGTGCTCCAATATTTCCGCAGTCGAATCATCGGTAAGCTGCCCGGGAAAATTAAAATCTCTATCAATTAAGTTAAAGAGGATCTCCATGAGCAGAGTAGCAATCTGATCCCTTTCACTTTCCAGGATTAATTTATCCAAATCTTTGATGTCACGTTTTGGTCGTTCATTCTTTGTTTCAACGATCAGTATCCTGGAAGTTGCGGGAGGGCTATCCACTTGAATAAAAGGGAGATTGCCAAGCACTATTCCCTTTGCGTTGCTTACGTAATCCTTGGCTTCTCTCCCCTTGTTTTCTAAGCTTAGCGTATCCCCTCCAAACAAATTACAGAACGCTGACCAGTCCAGAACAGTACCACGCCTGAAGGTTCTTTTAGCCTCTGCGTCAATCAACAGATTTTTACCCTCTATTCCTGTGAACTGAAATCTTTCACTCGTAAGCATCCTTGCCAGGTACATCGATCCGCTGCCTTTGGGCATAAGTCCTTGAAGTACTCTTACGCTTGTTCCTTTTCCTATTCTCTCACGCCCTAAGATAAACAAAACTCTATGAGCTGGTAATCCAGGATAGAATGAATATGCAAAATAGGAAAGAACCATAGGGATGTCTGTATCATAGAAAGCTGTTCTGAGAAGATATTCAAACATTGGAGTTTCTTTCAGTGTTATGTATTGATCAGTCAGCAGATTAGCATCTACCTGGTATGTGAAGAACAGATCAGGTGAAAATGGTTCGAGCTGCTTTGTCCTCAGGTTCAGTAGCCCATTTTTAAAGGGTATGTGGCTTGGGGGGTTCATCTGTTCAGTGGTGAATGTAGTCCTCCGGATCGTTGAAAGCACCTCCTCAATCTCTCCCGATGTGGGTCCACGGTGCAGGCAGTTGGAAAGTTTCTCAAAAAGTGGTCGATTACCTGAATTTCTAGCATTATCCTGCATGTCTGTCCATTGCCTTATAAATTCCGGATGTGCTGCTTCCTTGATTTGTTCTTCTGCTCTCACGAATACCTGCCCATTGAATCCATAGATTGTTTCTTTGTCTGTACCTATCTCTGGTATCGTTCTGAATCGTTGCCTGTCCTTCAGAGCGTCTACAATATGTATAGGTCCAGGAAAATACTGATCATTCTCTGTTGCCTGTGATGGTACGGCCTCTTTTATTGCACTCTTTAAATCCTCTGCGTCTTTCTTTGCCTTATTCTTCTTCATTTTCCAGTTCCCCCATTAGTTTTTCAATTGAGCTAAAACCTTTCAGTTTCCCCTTTCTTTCAAAAGCATACTTTACGCCGTTGATATGATCGCTCCCTTTTCCTGTTATCTCTGTGAGCTTCGAAACAATATATAGGGCGTCGGATTCACTGCCCCCTGATCTCGCAATGAACCCGGCAATCGAAAGCATAAAATCATTTCTCCTGCCATCGGCCTTTGACCAATAAGAAGCCAGGATATTGACGATCTTTTCACAATCTATTTTGGCAGTTCCAGGCTTAGTAGTTATCGCCCTGGTACCAGTTTCAGGTTTCTTTGTATCGATGATCCACTTCAATAGTGCCTTTGGTATTTCTATTATTTCCGTTAAGTTCCTGAAGCTGTATTTTCCATACTTTCCGGTAGAATTAGGAAGTATGATGTACCCGCCAAATCCCTTGATGTCAAGTCCTGGCAATATTCCTGTGTGGTTGAATGAAATAACTCCTTCAGGCATGCAGTATATGAACTGTCTCCCCCCTGATTGTGTGTCCTGGGAAAGAGTGTTAAGATTGTCGTAGGATAACCCCAATTTTGAAATAATTCCCTGAAAAGACTTCAATCCTATCTGAAGAAGATGTCCATCAACAACTACCGGCCTCTTGTTAGCGTCCTTCTTTACATCGCAGTCAATTACTATGATGAATTCAGGCAATGCCCATCCTATGGCTGCACCAGGGTACTTATTCCAGATCTTAACCACTTTCTTCGGATCAGCCGTAGCGTCCTTGAATCCTTTTGTCAATCCAAGGGAAGGATCCACAATGGGAGACTTGTCTACATTGCAAGGAAACACACGAAATCCCATCCTTGCCCATTCAACGGCTATGGCCACCTGTGTAAGTGCAGTAATGTCGGAACATGTGTGTATTCTATTCCCCACAGATACCTTTTTAACGTTGGGTGTGTTAAGAAAATTGCAGCCATGCGAATTATTACTGCGAGGGGAGATCACACTCCCCCTGTACTTATTTAACATTTCATTTTTGCCTCTTTTGCCTTCTTGGGAAGGTCCTTGTGATCATCTAAATGATCTTTTTCATCATTCAGCAGGTCTTCTCCAGTGAGCTCTTTCCATAGCTCAAAGAGTTTTCTAGGGTCTCCAAAATTATAGTTATTGGTTGCCATTTTTCTGTCCCCCTTCGTCTTCGTGTCCAATGTATCTGAAAACCGCAAATCTGGAATATTCCCCCGGTGTGATCCCTGCCTTTTTAGCCTCATCTCGGATTTTATCCAATTCTTCCGGGCTTAGAACAATAGTCACTCTATGCGTTCTCATTTTCAGTCCACCCCGCACTCTTTAGCAATACTCATTTTAACGAAAGCGGCAACAGATAAGTGGTCGTCTTCAGCTCTTTCTTTTAGTCTTCTATGTGTTTCTTCATTCACCATAACTACAATAGTATGTGACATAACAATATTTGTATGTAGAATTACTATTTAAGGATTTCGCATAACATAACACGATTGTTTTATTAGGGTATTTTCGATGTATACCACATAGGGTTACTGTTATGAAACAAATTGGTGTTAGATTGACAAAAGAAGAGTACAGTACAGTAAAAAATGTTGGCAGACTACTGTCTTCTACTCAAATAATTCCATCAGAACTGAATGACTCAGAAATTTTTTCCATTTTAATAAATTATGCGTGGATGAAAGATAGGGAAAACAGCAAGGTTGTACTGAAAACTGGATATGGGGGTTCTAAGTCTATAAATGATATGTTTAGAATGCTATATGGAAAGCCAGGTGACCCCTTAAGAGCTATGCAAGCACCTTATAAAAAAACCAAAATTCTAAAAACGTTAGTCCTTCCAGACGAAACCTATGAAATGCTAGAGGAAGCAACAGAGTTTAATAAAAATAAAAGAATTAGTGAATCAGTGAGAGACTTGGTGCTATCTGAAGCTAACTCTCATAATGCCTATATAGATTTGGTGACGTGGATGCTGGCATATGACGTATTTAGTAGGTCTATGCTTGAAACGTCTGCTGGGAAGGTTAAGTTAATATCTCTCAAAGAAGACATGATCATGATAAGAGTACCAAAAAAGAAAGTAACTGTCTACGCCTACGACCGAAAGAATTTCAAGCATATTACTGAAATGCTGGATGAATTTAAGGACTTTGAGTATGCGGAGCAGGAAGGAATAAATATGACTGATTTGTCTAAAAAAATGACCTCGGAATTCAAAGTCATGGGGATATATACTGATATTGCCGCACGAGAGGGAGGTTTTGATTATCCAGAGGGATTCAACGCTCAAGCTGCTACTGCTAACTATATGTGGTGTTTATCTCTCCCTTATGTTGCATTACGAAAGTTGTTCACAATTTCTGTGGTCAGTGATGCGGTAAAAAAGGTAACAAATAATGGTGCACCGGTCGCTGAAGTTCAGGATTCTGGTATTCTAGACATAGTGGCAGAATCACTTATCACGAGAGATCTTCGATTAAAGGGTAAGCCTTTAGAACCGTGGGCATCCAGTTCTGATGACTTAGGGTTAGATGTGAATTATAACCTAAGTTATAAGGCCTTTATGAAATGGATTTATCAGTTCAAAGAGTACGTCGATAAGAACGCATACACCGGGAATGTTTGAATTATTTTAGGATTGCCAACCAAATATCAAGGGGTCTGATATTACATTCGTGAATGTTCAGAAAATCCCAAGAAAAAGGCATACTTTTGAAAATAATAATATTGAGCTATGATAAGAATGATTCTTTAACTACTAAATAAAGATAAACTTTAGCGCAATAATAATATATACAAGTTTACTAATGTGCTTATATGGAAAACGTATCACTACCAGACGATGTGATTGCTTCTTTTAAGAAATTTAAGTTGAATTATGAGGCAGCTAACGATATGTATGAAGAATTAAGACAGCATATTGGGAAATATGTGGCCATAGATGATGGAAAAGTCATGGGATTTACAGAGACATACCAGGAAGCAAAGAAAAAATATGGCAGTAGTGGTAGCGTCTTTATAGACCTTGTTACTGACAACAATATTTTTTGGATCCTTTAGTTTTAGAGGGTCTTATCATGACCATTATTAAATTAACATATGATAATAAGAAGAAGTTATTTTCCGTCCCGGTGATTCTGTTTAAAAAAGCTAAAAGTGGTATAGGTAGGGCAACTGAAAAGTTAGAAGCTTGTAATGCGGTTATGTATTTAGATACAGGATCTAACTTAACATCTATAACTGAGGACGAAGTGGAAAAACTACATCTTGATAGTGAGTCATTTAAAACTCAGAGAGTTGGAGGTATAGGGGGGATGGTAAATACCTCCACAACTGACGCTGTGAGTGTCGCGGTGCAAGGAGATTCCAACACTCTTTATATAAATCTTGACCAAATTGCGATTCACTCATCGGCTATAAAGAGAAAATTAAACAAAGGTAGAGGGTTCTATGCCGAGAGAGGAGAGGAAACCATAAAAATGATCTGCCTACTCGGGTTGGATGCTCTTGAGAAACTAGACGGTAAGTTAGAAATAGATATGAAAAATAAAACAGGAAGAATAATCATTTAACATATGCGAGCGAGAAGTCCCCTTTCGCAAGAGAGGGGATGAAAGCGAGCGAAAACTTTATGATTTCTCTCATCATATTCCTGTGTCCGCTGGCAGACAGAAGTGAAACAGGTTGGATAGCATATTGCTTCATGCGTGCCTGCATCCGTAAAGTCAGATGGCTTAGCATGAAGGACAGAGTACCTTTAGGCCGAGGGGAATTCAAGCCCATGGAGATTCCGCCAGCAACCTTTGAAGAGGGAAGGTCCCTGCGAAAGCTGGGAGAGGAGGTCACGTTATTTTGAACCTTTCTGTTCTTTCAAGGCCATCTGTATAATAGATGTGAGTATTCCTGTTCTTTCAGATTCTGGCATGTTCTCAATCAAAGCCCTTATCTTGTCGTCAATCAGCCCCTTAGTTGTAAGTTCCTTTTCAATGTGTTCTTCCTTTTCTTTTAGTTCTAGTGTTGCCTCAATTGTTAACGGTAGCCAGCACTTCCTACAATAAACTGCGATTGATGGATTCAGTGCTTCACATCTTGGACATGATTTCGGGGATGCATCCTTAGCAATATTATCTTCTTCTCTCTTGATTCCGTATGCTTTCAATATGGCGGTATCCTGGTCCTTGGCTGATAAATGAACATAAGTCCTGGTCTGCTTCGAACCATGGATCCATCCCATTTGAGATTCTAAGGGAGCTTCTGCGACCCTTGATGCGAGTATGGATGCTCTGGTGTGCCTGAACAGATGAGGATGTATCCTACGTGTTATTCCAGCCCTGTTCTTAGCCCGACTCAAAGCCCTTAACATTTCAGCATAATTCATCGGTTCTCCATATGCTTGAGCTGATACGCTAACAAAAACCACTGAATTGGGATCATTGGATTTAGGGTGCTGTTGTACCCATTCTCTGAGATAAGGCACGGAATCACCTACAATTCTTACCATTCTTTCCCCTGTCTTACCTGAAACATGCAGCACAGTTCCCCACTGGTCATTTTGCAAGTCTCTAATCCTGAGCGTCAGGATTTCACCAACCCTGCATCCTGAATCATACAACACTGAAAATAATGCCTTATCTCTTGTACTGATGCTGTTTTCTATGATCTTGTGAATCTCATCCACTGTTATCATATCATCCGATTTTTTCAGCCTGTTAACTGAATTCCCCCTAACACGTATCCACTGTACCCTTTTCTGGAATTCCTTATCGGATAATTTCCATTTGTAATATTTCCTGAGTGCCTGCTTATAGTCCTCAACGGTTCTCGGGCTTATTTTCTGATTTGCAGATAATTGCATTATTACAGACTTGAGATCTTCTATAGATGGGTTCAGGAAGACGTCAGGGATCATCCTGCTAATAACCCTTAATCGGATTAAATAGAAAATCACCCTGTGATCCGTTAACCCTTCCTGGATTTTCAAATCCATAGAGAAGGACTTAAGGGAATCTCTGACTGTCTTGCTCCCAATAAGTTTCTCATTCCTTTCTAATTCCCTTTCTACCGATGTATTATAGATCATTTCGCTTCTATTATTACATGGAGTAATAGCATATAAACATGGTGTTACGCATTTAACATATTGGTTAATGCCCGGTTTCCGCATATTCTGATGTCATATTCATTTAACAATTAATTTTCCGGGATTGCTGATAGACACGAATGACTCGAAAAAAACATAATCTAAGGCTTAATGTGAAAAATTTATTTCTTCTATTTATTAAGAGATTTAATATATACTGGATTTAAAAATATGTGTAATCCGTTTGACATTAATATTACAATTATGAAAAATAGTAAGGTAAAACTTTGACTAAAATACCTATACAAAGAATAGATAGGCATTCATTTACCATAGTTATTAACTATTGTTCTAGATTTAATAAATAAATTTAATAATGATTCTTACTTATATTTATTCATGATGCCCATGAAAAAAATGATGACAAACGGTTTGCCTTCTATGGTGATCATGTTATTCCTTTTCCTATTTATTCAATTTCTTCTAGGCATGTATATAAATCTTTTTGTATCGATTCCTGCAGCATCTCCTTTCTTCATGATGGGCTATGGACCGTATGGAGGATTTCCCATAGTCATGGTTCATATGTTCCTTGGAATACTCATCGGACTTATATCCATAGGGATACTATTTCTTTCAATCGGATCTGGACAAAAAAAGATACTAGCATCCGCCATCGGGCTTTTTTTATCCATACTGATTGCCGGCATAGATGGTTTGTTTTTCCTTTTTGAT
>JAKBGP010000157.1 GCA_021833045.1 Thermoplasmata archaeon | reverse complement strand
GGAATTTCTATAAAAGAATGTTTATGCATAGAAATTCTAATAGTGTGGAAGGTTTTTTCAATTTAATTTTTTAATATTATAATAAGCTTAAAACTTTCAAAATGTTTTATATATCGTAAATCGATACTGATAAAGACATGAAAGGTGGAATGTTAAATTACTGGATAATGAGGAATATTTCGGAGGGCCCTTTGAAGGGTGCTGATATTATTAAAGAAATGTCCAGAAAATCAAATGGAAGATGGCGACCAAGTCCTGGTAGCGTATATCCCGCCCTATCACATATGGAAGAAAAAGGCTTCGTGAAAAGGGACAATGATGGAAGATACAGCATTACCGAAGAAGGAAGGAATGAGATGAAGAAGTACGATGACATGGTAAAAAATCTCATAGGCACAGAAAATGTAAATGATATTCTGGAAGAGACAACTGCAAACTTAACATATATTATTGAAACTTTTGATTATTCCCGCTTTGATCCTTCAAAAATTAATGATATGAAAACTAAGTTAATGGCTGTTCTTGAAAAAATAAAGGAGAGTGAAAAATGAATGAAATCCATAATTGAAACTCATAACCTGAGCAAAATATATAATGGGAAAATCAAGGCTGTTGATGACTTGAACATTGAGATTGGAGATGGGGAAATATATGGTCTTCTTGGACCAAATGGAGCAGGAAAAACAACGACAATCAATATGCTTACAACGAGGATTTCCTGCACAAAAGGAACTGCCATAGTGGCAGGGTATGATATAAGGAAAGACTCCCTTATGGTAAGAAAGACTATTGGTGTCGTTCCACAGGACCTTACTGCAGATGAAGATCTAACAGGAAGAGAAAATTTAGTGATGGTTTCTCAGTTTTATGATGTACCCAAAGAAGAATATGAAGAACGAATTCCAAAACTACTTGAACTTGTTGATATGACAGAAGCCGCAAATAGGTATGTTAGAACCTACTCCGGAGGAATGAGGAAGAGGCTGGAACTCATAGTAGGGCTTGTTCATAACCCAAAGATACTGTTTCTCGACGAACCAACACTGGGTCTTGATATCCAGACAAGGACACAGATGTGGGATTATGTAAGGCAAATTCAGAAAGAAATGGACGTAACCATAATTCTTACATCTCACTATCTGGAGGAAATTGATGCTCTTGCTGACAGAGTTTCTATAATCGATCACGGTAAGGTTCTCGTCACGGGATCTCCAGCAGAACTCAAGTCTTCGCTCAATGGAGATATTGTAACTATAACTTTCAAGGAAAAAGAAGAGGCTGAGAAGATGAAAACAATACCCGGTGTTATTGATACATCAGATTCTGGGATAAATACGGTAAGAATTAAAGTAGCAAATTCAGATGATTCACTTCCAGATATAATAAATTTCATATCTTCCAACAAGTTGTCTACAATGAAACTAACGGTTCAAAAGCCGACGCTTGATGAGGTTTTCCTGGAATATACCGGAAAAGACATAAGAAAGGAAGATCCTGAAGATGCACGAAAGATGATGATGAATATGAGGAGGCTGAGAAGATGAGTGGGCTTGGACCATTAACAGTTAGGGAATTGAAGAAGTGGTACAGAAATCCAGTCTTCTTTATTACAGGTCTATTACAGCCATTCTTCTGGATTGCACTTTTCGGCAGTGCGTTTGATATAACTAAATTCTTCCCGGGTGCAAGCGAACTTATTCTTGATGGGGCCCCAAATTATATCACATATATAGTTGGAGGTGTACTGACAATTTCTTCACTTTTTACCGCTATGTTCGCAGGAACAAATATCATATTTGACCGAAGATTAGGACCGATGGGCAGATTTCTCTCTTCACCAATAAGAAGAAGTTCCATCGTTTTCTCTAAGATTCTGTCATCGACAATAAGGGTAATGCCTCAGGCACTGATCTTAATTTTAGCAGCTCTCGTAATACCAAATGGCTTGAAATTTGTGCATGGATTCACAGTTCTCGACGCCCTCGTTATTATTGCAGCCATAATCCTTGTATCATTCATCTTCTCATCCATATTCAGTGTTATTGCTATCAGAATGACCAACATGAATTCAATATTTGGAATAGTAAATCTTGTAAACTTACCACTCTTGTTTGTTAGCTATGCAATGTTCTCTTCATCGATGATGGCTTCATGGCTCTCAAGCGTAGCTGCTTATAACCCTGTCTCATGGTCTGCCGAGGCGATGAGAATGGTTATTATAAATGGTAATTTAACAGGGTCCCAGTGGATACAGGTTGGACAGTGGCTTGGTGCTCTGGCGATTCTTGCACTTGGACTATTGCTTCTAACAGCCTATCTTGCTGAGAAGGAGATAAGGGATTAAAAATAGAATCATTTTAGTCAATTTTTAATAAAAATAATTTAAATCCCTTTCTGTTATATCTCTTTAAGACATGAATATTTACGAAGACATTCTGGGGAAGATAGATAGTGGTGAAATAAAAACCAGAGATGACCTGCAGCACCAGAAGGTTAAGCTTTCTAAAAAATATGGTCTAGACCATGTTCCATCTAATTCAGAAATTCTAAATTCAGGCTATGCGAAAGGAGATTACTTAAATCTCTTGCGACTGAAACCAACCAGAACCATTTCAGGGGTGGCAGTTGTAGCAGCAATGACTTCTCCAGAGATCTGCCCTCATGGAAGATGCATCTTCTGCCCGGGTGGAATGGAGAATAATTCTCCACAGGCGTATACAGGTTATGAACCATCGGCACTAAGAGGCAGAATGAACAATTATGATCCTTTCAGCATCACGTTTGGCAGACTGAAGCAACTTGAAACCATAGGGCATGATACCAGCAAGGTTGATCTTATTGTAATGGGTGGAACTTTCACAGCAAGATCAAAGGAATACCAGGAGTATTTCGTAAAGGGATGCTTTGATGGAATGAACGGATTCCAGTCACAAACCCTTGAAGAAAGTATTAAATTCAATGAAAAAGCCAAAAGGAGATGCATTGGTTTAACTGTGGAGACTAAACCAGATTGGTTTCTTGAAAAGGATATAAGATTGGCCCTTTCATATGGGACAACAAAGGTAGAATTGGGTGTCCAGATAATAAATGAAGAAGTGCTGAAGGTTAATCATAGAGGACACGGAGTCAGTGAGATAATTCAATCAACAAAACTCTCACGGGATGCTGGCCTAAAGATAGTATATCATCTTATGCCTGGCATGTATGGTTCAAGTTATGAAGATGATTTGAATAGCTTCAGAAAGATAATTGGTGAAGGTGATTTCAAACCAGATATGTTCAAAATATATCCAACGCTGGTTGTTAAGGGAACAAAACTTTACAACATGTGGAAAAATGGAGAATATAAACCAATGGAAACAGAAGAGGCTGCAGAACTCATTTTTAATTTTATGAAGGAAATGCCACCATGGATAAGAGTTCAAAGAATGCAAAGAGATATACCGGTAAAATTCATTGATGCAGGAGTTATGAGGAGCGACCTCAGAAATATAGTAGATAGGAAGTTGAAAGAGAATAATGTAAAAAGCATGGAGATTAGGGGCAGAGAAGTGGGATTCATTTCTGAAAAAGGTCTTGAACTTTCAATGAAAAGGATAGATTACGATGCCGGTAATTCCAAAGAAATATTCCTTTCTATTGAGGATAGCAAGCAAGACATTGCAGGGTATCTCAGACTGAGACATATTAAGGACGACTCATTTCTTGATGAGACCAAAAATACAGGTATGATACGTGAACTTAGGGTAGTGGGAAACATTGTTCCCATTGGCACTCACGAGAATTCCAACTATCAGCACAAAGGTTTAGGGAAGTCTCTGGTTCAGGAAGCCGAAAGAATAACAAGGGAAGAGTTTAATGAATCAAAGATTCTTGTCATAAGTGGAGTTGGTGTAAGAGAATACTTCAGGAAACTTGGTTATGAAAGAGATTCCTATTATATGGGAAAAAAGATAGCCTGAACAAATTAAAATTTAAAGATGCAATTAAAATATTTGAATTTAAAAAACTGTTTGGTGTAGAGTCCTGGGATAATTTAGATTTGCTCTAAAGGAGTAACTTCCTTAGCTGAAGCTATGACTTTTAGAATTTTTGTCAACCATTATTGTATTTTCTTTTTCTGTAATAGGTAGGTTAGAGGTCAGTTTATAAAGTGAATCCTTGAAGGCCCTATTCCTTATTTTTAAAATATTACCATTGAACATTTTTCCTTTTTCCATATGCACCAACGATTTGATTTGACCTAAACAGGGGTTTAAAAGATGGTTTTGATTTTTATCTCAACAATAAACAATGTTGATTATAAAATGTAAAACCTTTATAATATATATTGAAGCCCATAGTTAATATTCCCAAATTTTAAGTTGCAGTTTTTACAATTTAACTACATAAGTTTTTCTGAAAAACTTATTATAAGCCCGTTAATTGAAGATAGAAATGTACATAGAGACAGAGTGGTTGATTGTGCCTATTTTGGTCGTTGCGATTAGCTGTGCATATTTGCTCTATAGTATAATTCGAGCTGAGAAAATATGAGTACTGGCATTACAGCGACTGGAAATTTCTGGTCGGCATTTTTTGTTAATAATAGAATAGTTTCGGGTGTTATAATTATTGCCCTCTACCTCATAATCATAAGCTTCTTTGGTTATATGATTGCACCATATATCAAGAAACTCTATACAGGAGAAAATACAAAACTGCGGAAGTATACTGATCCGATTATAGGTTTCATTGAAAAGGTAGCAGGTGTAGATAGAAACAAGACATATTCCTTTAAGGGTTACTTTATATCACTTATAATTTTTAATTTTGTTGCAGGAACTATTTCATTTCTTTTTTTAATTTTTCAGGGGTACTTTTTTAAAGCCCCTGGTCAGGATGTCATGTCCCCAAGTCTTACCTTTAATACGATTATAAGCTTTCTTACGAATACAAATCTGCAGCATTACTCATCACCAACCACACTCACATATTTGGATTTAACTGTGGTTATAATTGGCCTGATGTTTCTTTCTGCAGGTACAGGATTTGCAGCTTCAATGGCCTTCGTCAGGGGAATCATGAATGACGATAAAAAACTTGGAAATTTCTTTCATGACTTTTTAGTCGCCATATTTGATTTAATCCTACCACTCTCACTCCTTGCCACCGTATTACTAATAATAGTTGGAGTTCCAGACACCACCTATTCAAGCATCATAATCCACCCATTTTTCGGAAAGATGACGGTGAATATACCGATTGGACCTGTAGCCTCTTTAGAAGGTATTAAAAACATTGGAACAAACGGAGGAGGTTTTTACGGGGCCAATGCAGGGTATCCATTTGAAAATCCAGATTGGATCTCCAACCTAATTGAAGTTGTCTCATTTACGATCATCCCAATTGGCTCAA
>JAKBGP010000156.1 GCA_021833045.1 Thermoplasmata archaeon | reverse complement strand
TTTATAGCGACATTGATGCTTTTCGTGGCAATTTGGGCTCAAATAGGTAGCTATGTGATAACAAAGATTCAGGTAATAGTTATACAGACTACACTTCTTGCCATATATGCCTTTATCAGTGGTCTATACACAGTAAATTATGATTTGATACTTCTGGCCTTCCTCATAATTTTCATAAGGGGAATTCTTACAGCCTATATACTAATAAAAAAGTTCCCTGTAAGGAGGGAATTAATAAGAGAAAAGTCCACAACAGTTCCCTCAATAATCATAGTAAGCATCATTGTTCTAATTTCAACCCTGATAATTTATAGACTCACAATATTTCAGTTTGCCCCAAGTCCCATTACAGCAATTGGTTTTGTAATAGCTATACAGGGACTTCTGCTTATAGGAACAAGAAAGAACAAGATAACACAGTTCACCGGATATATTGAAGAGGAGAATGCAATGATTCTGTTGAGTCTTGGCATATTCCCCTTGCCACTTATTGTTGAGATAAGTGTACTTCTGGATGTTTTAGCTCTGGTTATTGTTGCAGCCGTATTACTGACAGGGGATCACACTTCTGAAAAGATGGAGGAGTTGATAGGATGAACTTGGATACTTTACTCATCTATATTTTGCTGATTATACCGGTAGTTCTATCCTTTTCATACTTTAGTAATCGTTCCCAGTTGATTGGAAAGATAGGAAGTGTCATAGAAGTCATTGTTTCATTTGCGGTGCTATCAATTCCAATGGGCGTATATTCACATTTTAACATAAATTCTGTGAACAGGATTCTTGTTATTTCAGTATCGCTTGTATATACCCTATCTATATTCTTTGCGTCTACCTATCACAGTAAAATAAAAGAGTCAAGAAATCTGAAGCTGCACTATTCATTGATGCATTTGTTTGTTTTCACAATGCTTTTCACTCTGGTCATAAACGATTTTGGATTGATGTGGATTGGAATAGAGGCAACAACGGCATCAAGCGCCTTACTGCTAATAATAGAAAGGCAGAAAACTGAGATAGAGGCAGCATGGAGATATGTTTTGATTGTATCTACTGGCCTTACACTCGCATTAATTTCAGTGATACTCATATATCTAAATTATCACACGCTGAACTCTGTTGCCATTATAGAAGCCGGACACTCTCCTTCCTTTATTCTCACAATTGCAGGTGCTACTGCTCTGGTTGGATTTGGAACAAAGATTGGAATATTCCCAATGCACACATGGCTTCCTGACGCACATGGAGAAGCCCCATCTGAGATCAGTGCTATGTTTTCAGGAATTCTCCTGCCTGTTGCAGCATATGTATTATACAGATTCTTTCTTGCCACATACACGCCACGCCTTGAAGAAATCTTTCTTATATTCATCCTCGCAACTCTTGTTTTCGTTGCCCTTATAATGCCCTCACAGAGAAATATAAAGAGAATGTTTGCCTATTCAACAATGGAGAATATGGCCCTCATAACCCTTGGCCTGATCACAGGTGGTCTTGCCCTTGTGGGAGCTCTCTTCATCATTCTCACCCATGCATTTGGTAAATCTGGTGCATTCTTTTCCTCTGGGAATATTCTGAAGGGTTTTGGTACAAAAAAGATTGATGAAATTAGAGGATTGAGGAACAGGATGCCATCGACTTCAATGTCCTTGCTGGCGTCCTCGCTCATAGTTACTGGTGCACCACCATTTACTACTTTTTTAGGAGAATTTTTGATCATTTACCAGTTGATCAACAATGGAACCATTGCTGCTGTAATCATTATTGTGATATGTCTGTTTATCATTTCTATATCACTTATACAGAAAGTTTCAGTAATGATTTTTGATGGCAATGCAGATGGGCAGGAAGTAATCCAGTTGGAAAGAACTCAAAAGTACGTTGCAGGATTGTCTGTACTCTTTGCTTTTTCCATAATTTTTGTATATTTGGGAGGTTTCTTATGATTCCGGACACAGAAAATGTAACTGGTTTTTTTGAAAGGGAAGGAATATATTACGTTATTAAAGATGATTCTGAGAAGGTGGAAGAATCACACTTAAAGGAAATTCAGAATTTAAGAATTTACGATCCCCTAAGAGGAATATACCATCACAGAGTAACCGGAGAAAATGTATTTCCATTCAATTATGGTCCGAGTACTGGAGGGATGGTCGAAACAGTAGATTTCAAGATTTATACCTACGGTGAAAGAATCCTTTCACTGGATGTGATTCCAGATTTTAAGAAGAGAGTAATGAAATTTTCAGGATCTTCGTTTGAAAGGGGACTGTTAATGATGGAGAGATTTAATGGTTTTCACAGCTTTTCATACAGCACACTTTTGGCAAGGGAGATTGAAAGGAAATTAGATCTTGTTGTTACCGGTGAAACAGTAAAAATAAGACTGATTCTGCTGGAGATAGAGAGAATAATTTCTCACATTTTTAAAACTGCAAGGCTGTGTGAGGCGGCATCACAAAATATAGCTTCGTACTGGCTGCTTGCGCTGAGGGAAAGAATGATGAGAGCAGTGGCTACGGAAACAGGTCACAGGTACATGTTCGGAGTGAACAGGATAGGTGGGATAGGAAGAAAAATAAATGTCACGAAAATTGTAGATACTGCAAAAGAAGTTGTTTCTGAATATAGGAGGATAATTGATGGGCTGACAGTTTCAAGAATATTCATAGACAGGATTGAAAACACATGTAAAATAGAAGAAAAATTCCAGAGAGGGCCTGTTCTCAGGGCAGCAGGTATTTCCTATGACTACAGATCGTTTGATCCATACTATAAGGAGTCAAATTTTAAACCCGTAACAGAGGATGGAGGAGACTCATTGTCCCGCTTTCTTGTATTCTTAGCTGAAGTATTTTCTTCCCTTCAGCTAATTGAAGATGCAGTCTCAAGGAAGTTTGAAGATTTTAAAGGTGAGCCATATGATGCATTGAGTTCCAGCGGTATCGAGACACCATCTGGAGATGCAAGGGTTGTGTTAGATGTGGAAAATGAAAAAATTGGTAAACTATACGTTCGAACTCCTTCTCTGCTCAACATGGAAGCGTTTGCACTGGGAATAAAGGGAAATGTGAAAACAGACATACCCTTTGCATTTGAAAGCTTCGGCATATGGTTAAGTGAAATGGGTGATATTGAGTGAAGATTTGGCCTGTTGATTCTATAAGAAAGGGTATCATAACCACAAAGTTTCCAGCAAAGAAAAACGAGACCATATCACCATGGAGTACAATCCCGGTAAGGAGAGGAGATGAAGAGGTTTTCTGCCCTGCGGATGCCATAGATAAAAAAGGCGTAGATATGCGAAAATGCATTTCCTGTGGTCTGTGTGTAACTTCATTCGAACCATCTCTGAGGACAGATAATTATGAATTAAAGAGAAAAGAAAGAGCCTTAAGTAGATCATTTAAGATATTTCCAATAGATTCAGGAACATGTGGCTCATGCAATACGGAACTTCATTCTATTAATAATCCCTATTACGATGTTTCCAGGCTTGGCATTTTCTTCACCAATACCCCAAAACAGGCAGATGCGCTTGTAATAATGGGGGTCTTCAGCGAAAAGATGATTCCTGTGATCAGAGCAGCTATTGGTGCAATGTCAAAGCCTGCGGTTGTAATACTTTTTGGTGCATGTGCTCTATCTGGGAATATATTCGGAAAAGATCTTGAATCTCTTTTAGATCCTGACCTAATCATTGGAGGTTGTCCTCCCGATCCTTTCGTTATAATTGAAGCGCTGGAAAAAGTGAGGGGGCGTAAATGATCTATCTTCTTCTATTTCTTTTTGTACTACCGTTTCTTTCACTCCCTATATCACTTTTTTCGGCCAGACGATCATATTATTTCGGCATTTTCTTTACATTGCTGAATTCTGCAATTGCCATTATTTCTATGATTGGATATCTCACAACAGGAACTCTGATAATAGGTAACTTCAGCATAATGTTGCAGGGACCTAACGTAGCCTTTCTACTTATAATCTCAGTCGTAGAATTTCTTGTTTTTGTATTCTCTCTATTCTATATGCCTCAGGATAGAAAGCTCGCATTCTTTGTGGGTCTTACCATAGCATCCATAAATTCAGTTCTCATTTCTGACAATATCGTTCTATTTCTGATGTTTTGGGAATCCATGACCATAAGTGGTTATCTAATGATTGGGTTTAAGAAAGAAACTAAATCATATCCCCCCTTTGTTTTCATTTCATTTGGAGAACTCAGCACAGTATTCCTTATTTTGGGATTTGCAGGTTATTATGTATCAACTGGCAGTTTATTACTTGGTGCAGCCCTTACAAATCCATATATTCTTCTAATAATTATTCTGGGATTTACTTTCAAAATGGGTATAGTTCCATTACAGATGGTCGAGTGGCTTCCAATTGCCCATGGAAATTCCCCTACTCCTGGTTCAATACTGTTTAGTGCTGCAATGACAACTCTGGCACTTTACGGTATAGTTGAATTTGTTCTCACATCTTCATCAAACTTTGTTTTGGGTTTGATCCTTATGGTGATAGGTTCATTCTCTCTGCTTTTCGGTTCAATTTTTGCGTTATCTTCTGAGAACAGTAAGATGTTACCGGCATACAGCACAGTGGAAAATTCAGGAGCAATGATCATTCTTGTAGGTCTTCTCATTGTCTGGAAGGGAATGAATGACCCCGTAATGGCATCATTCATTATGCTGGGGATATTTATCTATGCCACGGCCCACGCATGGGCTAAAGCTTCAGTGTTCATACTTTCAAGCATCTCAGACAATAATAATCTTCCTACTATGAGAGGAAATGGTCTTACACCATATGCAAGAGTTGGAGCAGCAGTATCAGTGATATCCCTCATGGGACTGGCCCCTCTCGGTGGGGGTATAGGCGAATGGCTTCTTC
Source organism: Thermoplasmata archaeon (assembly GCA_021833045.1). The sequence continues at coordinate 596 of JAKBGP010000156.1, read as the reverse complement.
TTGAATCTCTCTTTATTTCATCTATTTCATCAAATTTAATATTTGCAGTTGTTGCAATAATCTCTGGATCAATGGCTGCACTGGGTGCAGGTATAACAATTCCTACCTTTACAAAATATTTTGGATTTACAACAAGAAAGAATGACAATAGTGAAATTGGTCATAGAATAGGAACTCCACTGAAGATTTCAGGAACTATAATACTCTCTCTTACAGTTATAGCACCAGCCTATGTTTATATGTATTCAAAATTTATTGGAACATTTGTTGGAATTGGAACACAAACGATCTTTCTATCCAGTCTGAAAGGAATAATATACCCATTTCTACTGTATTCTCCAGCTCATGTGGGATTCTTTGGGTTTCTGTCACCCACTTTTGATATTCTATTCATATTTTTGACGGCCCTTATAGTATCATTATTAGCAAGGGGTAATGACAGAAAGATTCCTGTATGGAATGGAGGAATTGATCAGAGTGAGGAAATGAATTCATTTGCCTATGCAAACACCTTGAGAATCATATTGAAAAAGGTGTATCTTTCAAGAGAAGAAAGAGAAGGTTCAAAATATCAAGAGAGGACGTTTGACATCTTC
>JAKBGP010000155.1 GCA_021833045.1 Thermoplasmata archaeon | reverse complement strand
GAGGAGAGCCAGTATTACAGTAATTCCTGCCCCAAGTGAGCCTTCTATATGCAAATAGTAAAGGACCCCTATCCCAATAAATATAGAATTCCTGAAAACGGATTCTATCAATCGTGGCATTGCTATGTTGTATGATTGCATATTGGCCTTGTAATAATTGTTGAATACAGGCATGATGTTCAAAATAGTATAGTAAGGAATTACTGCAATAATTGTCCAGTATTCTATTGGGTTCTGAAAACCCCTTTTTAAGACATCTGTCCAGAATAATAAAGAACCTAAAACTACAGCAACATAAATTACGTTTAAAACTACCTTAATTACAAGATATGCTCCCATATCTTCAGCTGTGTCACCCTTTCCGGATATAAATTTTACATATGTTGTGTTAAATCCAAGATCGGTAACCAGTGAAAAAAGAGCACCGAATGCTAGGGCATAACTGAGATATCCCCAGTAAACAGGGCCAATGTAACGGTTAATAAAAAAAAGTGCAATATAACCTAATAGTGATGAGATGAAAGTTTGAAAAAATATAGCGGGAGATTTATTAGAAAGCAATTTAGCGTATATTAAAAGGTTGTATTAATAGTTTAAAGATTAATCTTCGCCGCCCATTCCGCCTGGTGCTCCACCTGGTGGTGAGGCACTGCCGGATCCTTTTGTTGCAATGACATCGTCTATTCTCAGGATCATTACTGCCGCTTCAGTAGCTGCATCAATTGCCTGTCTTCCAACTCTAATAGGCTCAATTATTCCAGCTTTTGTCATATCCTCTATCTCTCCTGTGTACAGATTAAGACCGTATGACACTTTTCCCTTAGCATGAGCAGTTCTTAGATTTATCAATATGTCAATTGCGTTTATACCAGCGTTTTCAGCGAGTGCTCTTGGTATTTCTTCCATTGCATTTGCAAATTTCTCTATGGCGAGTTGCTGTCTGCCTCCAACCTGAGTTGCATAATCTCTCATCTTTACTGCAATCTCAACGGCTGATGCTCCACCGCCTGCCACATACTTACCATCCTCTATTACTGCAGCAACAACATGAATTGAATCTACCATGGATCTTTCTATTTCGTCAACTACATGTTCTGTTCCGCCTCTTATGAGAAGACTCACAGCCTTTGGGTTCTTGCATCCTGTGACAAAGGTCATGTAGTCATCGCCAATTTTAACCTGCTCTACTGATGCAGCGTTTCCAAGGTCAGATGGTGAAAGTTCATCAACTGATGATGCTATTGATGCACCAGTTGCCTTTGATAGCTTCTCAATGTCACTCTTCTTGACTCTTCTCACTGCATATATTCCCTCCTTTGAGAGATAATGCTGTGCCAGATCATCTATTCCTTTCTGAGTAATGAGAACATTTGCACCGGTCTCTTTAACTTTCTTGACCATTTCCTTAAGCATTTGTTCTTCCTGTGAAAGAAACTTCTGTATCATGGTTGGATCATCAATTTTTAGATTTGTGTCGAATTCGGGTTTCTTGATTTCCAGAGCTGCATCCATAACGGCGATTTTTGCATTTTTCACCTCATCTGGCATTCCTGGGTGAACTTTCTCCTTGTCAACTATTATACCATATATGAGTTCTGTATCGTCAATATCTCCACCCTGCTTCTTGACAATCTGCACATTATCCATGTCTACCTTGTATCCTTCTTCTGTCTTCTCTGCCACTGCTTTTATTGTTTCGTATGAAATATCAGCGAGTTTTACCTTACTTCCTGTTGCAGACTTGCTGCTAAGGGAAGTTTCTGCCATCTTAACGATCTTTGCCTTATCATCAATCTTTACGGGTGTGCTTGCAGCCTCTAGAATGTCTTTTGCTTTCTGGGCAGCCATCCTATATCCTTCAGCTATAACTGTTGGATGGACATTCTGGTTAATCAGTGACTCGGCTTCCTGAAGTAACGCACCGGCAATCACAACAGCGGTTGTGGTTCCATCTCCTACCATAGAATCCTGAGTTTTGGATACTTCAACCATCATTTTTGCTGCTGGATGTTCTACATCCATTTCCTTTAGAATGGTTACTCCATCGTTTGTTATGACTATGTCGCCAAGTGAATCTACAAGCATTTTGTCCATTCCTCTTGGTCCCAGGCTTGTTCTTACTGCAGCGGCAATACCCTTTGCAGCGTCAATATTTGCCTTCATCGCGTCTCTTCCGGTTTCTCTTTTGGAACCTTCTTTTAATATGAATATTGGTTGTCCTCCCATCATTGTAATCACATAGTAAAAATAAACTTCTATATAAACATTTCAGAATTATACCGTTTATTTAACGTGATGTTAATACCATGATAAATCAGATTTCACATTCTCTATTAATGATTAAGAGATTTAAAAAAGATAATTTATTCCCGGAGCATCATGTCAATATGGTCGCCAGAAATGAAACAGCGGTCAGCATACTCCTGAGTCATAACCATATACTCCTCCTAAAGAGAAGAGCCAGGTCTGATGACCCATGGTCAGGAGATATGTGCTTTCCCGGAGGATTTGTAAAAGAGGGTGAAACCCCATATAAAGCATCGATTAGAGAGTTAAGAGAAGAAACTGGAATTGAAGATCGGTTTGTTGATTTTCAATTTGAGCACGAGGTATTCCATCCTGTGAAATCTTCATCAATAAACGTTCATCCCTTTGTTTATCTTTGCAAGGAGATGGCAACAGTAATCCCTGATTCTGAAATCGAAAGGGGAGGCTGGTATAAACTTGGTTCGGAAGTCAGAGCCCATGACCAGAATAAGGGGGATTATATCATATGGAATGGAGATATAGTTTGGGGACTTACTTTCAGGATATATGACAGCCTGAAAAACATGCTGTATGAAATGAGCAGAAATAATGATTAAGAAAAACTTTTTGTGCATATCGTTTAGCTTACTGCTCTTCGTTGGTAATGAACGTTCCCCTTGTGGTTGGTTTGACCCTAACCACAAAATCAGAAAGCCCCATTAGTGAACGCTGCATTTCCCAGAGCCTATTTGGCTTTCCGATTGCCAGTACAAATCCCTGATTTCCTCCTCCAAGCAGCCGCGCGCAGTCTGCGCCATTTTTCAGAGCAGTAGTTATTATATTATTCACCGCACTGCTTGTGACCTTTTCACTCAGAGTCTTCTTTACATTCCATCCTTCATTGATCAGTTCTGTGAAAGTACTGTAATCTTTTTCCTGCACTGATTTAACAAGTTTTGCCGTGAGATCACTTATCTTTTGCAACTTCTCAATTGTTCCTGAATCATTCTGTGAGGACTTTTCAACCTGATTCTTCAGTACCTCTGAACTCTCCCTTGTACCACCGGTGTAGCATATGAGCATGCCATCTCCTATGCTCTCAAGAAACTCGTTTCTTTCATATTTTTTCACATTAATTTTACTTCCATCCGATTCCATGTATTTGAAACCGCCCAGTGATATGGCATATGGGTCCTGAATACCCAGGGTTATTCCAAAGAAATTCCTCTCCTTTTCATAGGAGATTCTTGCAAGCTGCATTGGATCTTCATATTCATTTCTGATTTCCAGTATGATTCTCATCAATGCGGTTACCATTGCGCTTGAAGAAGCAAGTCCGGAACCTGGTGGTACCTCCCCGTTTATATAGATCTTTCCGCTTTTAATTCCATAATCTGAAAGAAGGTCCAGAATTTTGTTCTGAAAATTTTTTCCATGCTCATTTCCCATTATTACAGTTTTAAGAAAGTCTCTTGAAGATACCTCCAGAGGGTAACTGTCCGGTGTGTAAATTACTTGTACCCCATGATCTATGGTGGTGTTGAATACCCTGCTTCCATGCTGTTCAAGAAATGGAGAAATGTCTGTTCCTCCACCAAGAAAACTAACCCTCAGAGGACTGTATGAGACTAACCTTTTCACTTTAGGAAATTTCTTTCTGATATATTGAAATGATCTATGGAAGAAATTATTAACCAGTCTAGCAATGCTGAAATTAAATGGGCATATTGAATGAGGAACTCAGACCCAGGACTTTTGATCAGGTATTTCTTATAAAAGAAGATAGAACAAAAATTCAGGCCTGGGCTGATTCATGGGATAGTGGTAGACCTGAAAAGAGAGGACTCATACTAGCTGGACCGCCTGGACTTGGAAAGACTTCCATAGCATATGCTCTTTCCAACAGCAAAGGCTGGGATATTATCGAGATTAATGGATCAGAGGGGAGAACTGAAGATTTCATTAAAAGAACCATAGGAATGTTTTCCCTTTATAAGGACCTGACATGGGACGAAGAAGGAAGCAGAAAGAAAGCAGGATTGATTGATGAAGCAGACAATATCTATGAAAGGAGTACAAAAGGAGGTACTGGAGAAAGTGGTGGATACAGGGCAATTGTTGACATTCTAAAAAATACATCGATTCCCATAATCATCACGATGAATGATTTTGCAAATTTCAGGTACAGAAAAGGATCAAATGCTGCAACCATAATAAACCTGTGCGAAGTTGTAGAAATAAAGAAGATATTTTCAAGAAAAGGTGGGACAGAGTATAGAAATATTGTGACAACTCTTACTACTAGAATAGTGGAAGTCAGCTCAAGGCTGGGTCTTAAGCCCCAGAGAGTAACACTGGAAAAAATTATAGAAGGAGATTTGCCTGATATAAGAGCTTCAATCAATGATGCTGAAGCTTATGTATTGTCACAGTCAGAATCTCTTATAAGTGCTGGTAATAGGGACGAACAGTCTATTATCTGGGACACTCTTTCTGGAATATTTCACAGGGACAATTATTCTGATAATGTTTCCCTTATTGACAGTTCTGATTCAGACTCAGGGCAGATTCTCCTTTGGATATCACAAAATGTATTTTCCCAGGCAAAGAACCTTGAAAGCGCACTTGATGCTTTCGACTATATATCAGTGGTTGATCAAATGAACTGGTTTGCGCACAGGTATAATTACTACAGAATGCTCGTTTATGTTAAAGATCTTGAGGCATTATTTGCTACCAGATTTAAGAGTAAAACAGGGGTGTTTATTCCATTCAAGTTCTCAAATTACCTCAGCCAGATGAGCAAAACAAAAAAGAGCAGAGGGTCAAGAAACCTTGTTGCAGAGGACCTTTCAAAAATATTACATATGTCAAAAGAAGAGGCATATGAAATGAGAGGAGTGTTAAAGGTTATGTCCAAGTTAAGAAAAGGTTTTACTGTTGAACTTTTGAATTACGTAAATACTGAGGCTGATAAACATAACTCAAGATTTGTATCCGGTGGAAGTTTTAAGGCTATAGAAACTCTTGATCTAAATGATCTGGAGATGTTCATTGACTAGTGAGCCCATCGTTCTCTTACATTTCTTTATTGTTCCACTTACGGTTATTATCCTGACACCCCTGATTCTCTGCTCTACAAAGGTACAAACCTGATCCTTAAGGAACTGGTCGGTTTTAATTATAATAAATGACCTGTCCCTGTATTTTTCTCTTGTGTTGAAAATCCTCCTGCATTCCATGGAAAGGTAATCTGCGGATTTCATTTCTGAA
>JAKBGP010000154.1 GCA_021833045.1 Thermoplasmata archaeon | reverse complement strand
AACAATATAACAATTTTTTTATCTCATTTAGCGAACTAAAAAATAAATAGGTTTAGTTAAAATCACTTTCAGTAAAACTGAAGTGCAACAGCCGTTATTGTTATGGCAATCATAAGCCCGAGTGTAATATAGGAAAGCATGTGTGACCATTTTCTAAGTTTTCTCAGCTCATCCATTCTTCCCTCTCTTGCCATCTTCATTATCCTTTTACCATGGTAAAGATTGTTTCCATACATTATGAGAATCATTGCACCTACCAGTACAATTTTCACAAGGAGAATGTTTCCTCCCTGCGTATTGAAAAGTGCAAAGAAATTGTAATTAAGGTACCATGTCGCATTATATATGCCGGTTAAAATCAGTATTATAAGAAAAACGTTAGTAATCCAGGCAAACTGTTTTCCTATAAGCCCCACTATTCTGGTTCTCAGCTTCTCATCATCAGTTATCTTATACGAGGCAGGAATCACCACAACCCATATGAAAAAGGAACCACCCACGAATATTATAGCTGAAAATATATGTAGCCACAGAATTATTGTATTTAAAAGGGTCAGATCCATCAATCATCACTCATTATAGTATTTCTCTCACGTTATGTCATATTACTGCTTAATTTTTGGTTTTTCTGCAGAGAGTATCTCCTTGATCACATCATTGAGATTTGAAATCATTCTATCTATTGCCTCAGTATTTCCTGCTTTTCTAAGTACAAATGCAACCTTCACCTGCCGTATAATGACAGCTGCCATCTTGTCTATTGCCTCATTTAGAATAGTGGTATCTTCTATGCTCGCGAGAACGTCAGGAAATAGGAGGTCTCTTCCCATTGAAACAGCGAGCATTCTTTCCCTGATATTTTCCCTGAAAAGACGTAGATTAGAAACATACTTCTCACCCTTTGACGTGAGATGATAAACCTTGGCCCTCCCTCTCATTTCATATCTAATGAAACCGTGGTATTCGAGGGATTTAAGTAGAGGCCTGATGGTACCTCCTGAAACCATTGAACCATCCCATTTCAATTTTCTTGAAAGTTCATAACCACTCATAGGCTTTAGCGAAAGAATGAAAAGTGCACTATCAGAATATTCTCCTAAATTCATGTATCGAATTCGACATTTTGAATTCATATTTAAGAATAACTATGTATTTAAATTCAAATAGTCTTTATAAACTATAGTCAGAAACTCTAGAATCTATTGCAAAATCTGTTTATCCCCTAATAAGTCATTCATAATGTAATAATACTGGTCTCAAACATATCCACTTTCAACCATTCTGTATAACCCATTCTTCCAGTGATCTTCCCTAAATAGAAATACCCCAAGGAAAATTCCCGCACCAAGTATGATAAAAGGTAGTGATCCAGCAAAAAAGGCAACGATAAAAAGTACAACAAGCATTATGAAGGATACAGGAAGAAGAATGAACTGGGTCAGATTGTAGGTCGAAGGTAATACATCCTCCTGTGTGATCTGGAACGTCTTTTTGTAAAAAGACATGGAAAAACTGATACCACAATATATGGGGACTAGCAGGGCAAAAATCCATATGAATTCAAATGAAAAAGGTATGCCAAGTATTGTTAGAATGACATTTGCCGCAATCATGGGAACAGATACAAATAGTGCCTGTGCCATTTTGGCAAGTGCTGTAAGCTGCATATACCGTTCTACTGGAAAAGAGATAAAGGCCAGCCATGCTCTCTCCTTTGACAGAGTTCCTGTACTGAGTCCAAGTGAAATTCCCCATGCTATGTAAATTTCAGGAAATAATATGTAAAGAAGAGAATCTGAGGATCCCTTCGATAGGCCGCGCACATAATAGAGCTGAAAAAGAACAAAGGCAACTCCCAGCAAAGTGGTTAGAAGACCAATGGTGTAAAGACTCACTCTATTGACCTTAACTCTAATATTTCCCATGCTCGCTGTTCTTGAAGAGAAATCTACCTGTTTGAAGTGAAGTTCAAAAACAGCCAGTGCAGGTTGTTTTCCCATGAATTTAAAGAGGTCCCTGAAACCTTTTGATTTTGTTGCCATAGCTGACAGTTTAAACGGAAGAGATTCCTGGCTTATTGCCTTGAAGGATACTCCGGTAGCTATCACTGTAACAATTATAAGAAATAGTGAAGATTCAAAGAGATGACCGGAAAGGAACGATAATGGTCCAAGAGGGAAGCCCAGATAAGATGAAATCACCCATAAGCCTGCAATAGCTGCTACTCCAACTCTCGCAGGTCTTGGCGTACCTGCCATATTCAGGCTCATTGAAATTGGAAGGATAGCCATGCATATTATATCTACAATCCCAATCAGAAGAGCTGTTTCATTGCTCCTCAGTATAATGAAAGAAGCAGAGGCGGCTGAAATGAAAATAAGAGATGATGCAAGCGCCTGTGAGATGAAAAAAGCAGGGACTAGAACACGATTTTCTATGGCAGAAGTAAGAAGAAAATCTCTATCCGCAGAAGTTGTTGATATACCTCCTGTGTAAATGGCAGAAAGCAAAAAGAGGAGGAAGAAAAATGCAAGATAATATGAACCGAAATTAGAAGTATCATCCAGACCAAAATTTACCGTAAATATTGAATATATGAAAATAAAGAGTATTACAAGGAGATAATTTCTTGAAAATCTCGACTTGATAAGAAGCTTCAGCACACTAAGAAACATGTTTCATCAGTTCCGACACGATGCTTTCTATTGTTTTTGTGCCTTCTGTTAACTCCTCAAGCTCACTAATCTGTCCTTCCCACACTTTTTTTCCGGAGGATAGAATAATCACCTTGCTGGTTAATCTTCTTGCAATTGACAATATATGGGTTGACACCAGAAATGTTGCATTCATCTTCTCAAAATATTCGAATACCTTTTCCTGAGTTGGTATATCAAGATAATTCAATGGTTCATCCATAATGGCAAATCTCGGTTGATGTATAATTGAAAGAGCGAGGCATAGTTTTTGCCTGTTTCCCCTTGATAGTGTAAGTGGTTTCTGTTTCTCCATTTCTCTTAGACCTAACATATCGAGAAAAAATTCAATTCTATCCTGGAGATTCTCAGTTCTCCTTATGGTTCCTATGTACTCTAGATTCTCTCTCACAGAGAGATTCAGGTATGGGCTTGCATCTTCTGGAAGATATCCAATATATCTCTTTGCTTCAATTGAACTGGGTCTGTGACCATATATTCTAACCATACCACTATCAGGTTTCATCAGACCGGAAATTATTCTTATGGTTGTAGACTTGCCAGCGCCGTTTTCACCAAGCAGGGCCACTCTTTCCCTATCTTTAATCTGAATATCCACGCCGTCAACTGCCCTAACAGTTCCAAATGTTTTTACTACCGATTCCATCCTGAGCGCAATTAATGAATCTTCCGAACTCATCTGATTTTCCTGTAGCATCATTTTCCTATCACGCGCATTTAAATAAATATTTTGTGGGAATTAATAGGAAGTGATAAATGTTCTCCACTAAATTTCAGGCTCCATCAATCTGAACTTTTTCATTATCTGTAAAGCTATTTTCATAGCCATATATTTCCCTGAAAAGGAATATGGAAACAACAAGACCTGTGGCTGGCGCCAAAGCTAGAATTAATGTGGATGTTCCAATTCCTAGAATGCCAGCCATTAGCGGGAAGATAGTTATGGATAGAAAAGCTGGAAACTCTGAAATGAAGTTGGAAAAACCGGTTGCACTACCCCGGTACTGTGGATCTGATATTAGGGATTGTGATGTAAGTATGGGCTGGTTGTTCCAGTGATTTCCCCACACAAATAATATCATGAAGAGTGGTACTATTAAATAATATCCATAAACAATGAAAATCCCAGAGCCTATAAGTGAAATTAGTGTTATTGTATATCCATATATACTCAGGTTTTTCAGCCCCATTTTGGGCAAAAATTTTGGACCCAGAATGCCTGCAGGAAGACCAAAGGAGTAGATGAATATAATCAGATAACGCTGATCTATAATACTGGAAATTCTAAAATTAGATATTATGATTGGAATAAAAAATGCAAATGTCCCAACCTCAACAGAACTGGCTATTCCAGAGATCCAGCTGAACTTTGTCGTTCTCCACTTCAGTTTGTCCTTCCTAAGCTTCCGTATAAATTCAAGGCGCGGAGGCTTTCTGTTTTCACTCGGCTTAGTCCATAGTGGGCTCTCTCTGAGGTATCCTGACACCAGCAGGGCGAATAATGCTGGGACTGCCGATATTCCCATGGTTAGCCTCCATATGGAAACGTAATCTGCATTGTTAAACAGTAATAACAAAATTAAGATATTTATGGTCATAATGGCAAAACTTGCCATGAGGGTATTCTTAACTCCAGTAACCTCCCTATCTCCTCTACCTATAGCATCCATAATAAAGCAGTAGCAATTTGCAAGATCAGATCCAACAGCAATTCCAGCTATAAATCTCAAAGCAATAAACACTGCCGGGTCAGGTGAAATCGCAGACCCTAGATCAGCAAAAATGAATATGAGCATGTTGGATACGAAAACTTTTTTCCTTCCTATTCTGTCAGAGAGTATACCACCCAAAAGGGAACCGACTGCAGCCCCTCCGATTATGGCCCCACTCGCGAGACCAAATAATAAATTTGTCTTTATGAATGAGTTCTTTATAAAAAAATTTGACATTGGGACAACAAAGACATTCCACTGATCAACGAATAAGGAAAGAAGCATTAGTGTTGAAACCAAACTTTTTTCATTTTTATAGATTCTTTTTCTCATAAATCTTGTTTTGTGATTATTTGATTCATAATAAACATGAGGTAATAATATATTACGAAAATAGTTACTAACATGGAAAGGTAAAATACCTGTATTAGAACTCAATCACTTATTATGTTGCCTGATAAGAAAAAAATATTAAGTAATCCTGTAAAAGACGAAAAAATAACAAAAAGTACAACACTTGGTGAACTGATTTCGCAGTTTCTTGAATCTGGAGGTTTTACATCCTCAAAAATTGGGGTTGCCTACGAGATTCTGAAAGAGATGGTCGAGGAGGAAAACACTACCTTCCTATCTTTCCCTGCGGATATAATATCCACTGGAACCAGGGGAATAATCAACGAAATGGTAAAGAGAAAAATGGTCGATGTAATAATTACTACATGTGGAACCCTGGATCATGATATTGCCAGATCTTTCAGGGACTATTATTGCGGTTCCTTTGACTATAATGACAGAGAACTTAAGGACCTCGGAATAAATAGGCTGGGTAGTGTAGTAATTCCTGACGAAAGCTATGGAGAAATTATGGAAGAATTTATGCAGAAAGAGCTTGAGAAACTGTATAAAGAGAGTAAAAAGTGGACTACATGGAAGCTCATCGAAAAAATCGGACTTGCAATAAAAAATGATGATTCTATACTTTACAATGCTGCTAAAAATCATATACCCATCTTTGTACCAGGTATAACGGATGGCTCCTTTGGTTCTCAACTCTGGTCCTTTAAGGAAATGAATTCAGACTTCATTGTTGATGTTTTACAGGATGAACATGATCTATCT
>JAKBGP010000153.1 GCA_021833045.1 Thermoplasmata archaeon | reverse complement strand
GAATCAGCCATAAATGAATATGTCACTTCGGTATTCAGGGCTGGAGCGGATATCTTCATTACTTATTTTGCAGAATCACTGGCAGAAGGGATGAAGGGAAAGATTTAAATGAATTTTGAAAATGTGAGAGTGATAATATAATGAAATTAGGGTATATATTAGAAATGAGAGAACCTCAAAATGGTTTCTTTCAGGTTACTATGAATATTGACTCAGTATCAGAAGATATAACCATGTTAACAATCCCCGCCTGGACACCTGGCTCCTATGCAATCAGAGACTATGCCAGAAACGTGAGAATGCTGAAAGCAAGAACGCCAGAAAATGAAAGTATAGAGATCCAGAAAAAGGATAAATCAACGTGGAAATTAATAAACGGAAATAACAAGACGTTCAATGTTTCTTATGAGGTATATGCAGGAGATTTCTCCGTTAGAGGAAGTCATCTGGACACCACACATGGATATCTCAATGGCACTAACGTTTTCATGTATATAGAAGGTTATAAAGATCAATCCATAGAATTGATCATTAAGCCATATGAAGATTGGAAAGTTTCAACTGGCCTTGAAAAAATTGGTGAAAATAGATTCAGAGCAACAAACTATGATATATTTGCAGATTCCCCAATCGAAATAGGGAAACATCGGTCTCTTCTCTTCACGGTGGATGGAAGGGAGCACGAAATTGCCCTATATGGGGAAGGAAACGAAAACACAGATAAACTTGTAGAAGATGTAAAGAAAATAGTGGAAACTTCAAGGACAGTATTCGGAAACCTTCCGTACAAAAGGTATGTCTTCATAATGCACCTAACTGATAAAGGATCAGGTGGTCTTGAGCATCTTAATTCAAATACCATAGATTTTAATAGATTTGCGTTTGGTGATAAGAGAGATTATCAGTCTTTTCTTTCAGTAGTTTCTCACGAATATTTCCATCTATGGAATGTAAAGAGAATTAGGCCTGTTGAACTTGGTCCATTTAATTACAAGGAAGAGAATTATAGCTCATTACTCTGGGTATCTGAAGGAATTACTAACTTTTATGCATATATAATCCTCCTGAGGAGTGGACTTATTTCAAAAGAAGAGTATTTCAAGCATGTATCAGAGATTTTCAGAGCATATGATATGACACCTGGAACAAGATACGAATCCGCCTCTGAGTCTTCCTTTGATGCATGGATAAAGCTTTACCGTGAGTCCCCAAATAATTTGAACAGTTATGTTTCTTACTATCTTAAGGGAGAAATACTTGGTTTCATGATAAGTTTAAGGATATGCGAATACACAAAGGGGCAAAAAAGCCTTGATGACGTATTCAGGCACATGATAGAAAAATATAACAAGGATGGACGTGGATTCACCGAAAAAGACCTCCTTTCAACACTCTCTGAGGTGTCATCCTTAGACTTTGGACCATTCTTCGCAAAATATGTAAGAGGCACAGATAATATTGATTTTGTATCTGAACTGAAAAGAATTGGAATGACACTGGAAGAAAAATATGATGGTTTAGATAAGGGATTTAATCAGACTCTCCCATTTCTTGGAATTATTGTAAAAAAGGACAAGAATACGGTATATTCTGTTATTGAGGATTCACCAGCACAAAAAGCCGGAGTTATGCCCGAAGATGAGATCCTGGCAATAAATAAATTCAAGATGGATTCCAGATTTTTGAAACCTCTAAGAGAAAGGGGAGATTCTATGTTTATAGATAGTCTGAGAGATTATAAACCTGGAGATAGAATAAGAATACATCTTTTCAGAAGAGGCTTGCTGGACAGGGCTGATGCCACTCTGGGTGAGGCACCAAAGGATCTGTATGAGATCAGAGATTCTGAAGGAGTTGATGAAATAACCTCAAGAGTAAGAGAGAAATTTCTTATGGGATAGACACTTATAAAATAGTTTAAACTGAAATAAATAAAAATAAAACTAATATATGAGTTTAGCAATTTACATGCTCAGTGGAGGACTATCGTACCTGGGCAAACAGGAATCTGATGATGATTCTGAAAGCAAATGACTATTTACCAATAGAGATTGATATGGATGGGTCATTGAGCTTTGATATTTTAGCTAAAGGTAGTGAGGAGACTATTATCTTAAAATCTGTGTATAACGTGGATACTTTAAAAATTGACATGGCTTCAGAACTCTACAGGCTATCGACGAGTATGGATCTCGTTCCAATTATCATTGGTTACAAATCTGGTTCAGGGGAACTGGAAGATAACGTAATGTACTTCAGGCATAAGATTCCCATAATGACTATTGAAACTTTCAGGGAATACGTTAGGGGAAACAGACCAAATACGTATTCTGGACCAGGTGGATATTACGTAAATATAGATGGAAGGAAAATGCAGGAGCTAAGGGCAAAAAAGGGATGCTCAATTGGTTATGTTTCAGGGAAGATTGGAATATCAAGAAGATCCATTTCACTGTATGAAACTGGAAATTCTACAACGCTGGACGTATTTAATAAATTAAAGTCACTCCTAGGAGAGGATATTAGTAAAAGTATAGATCTTAGAGAAACGCTGAAGGGCTCTAAGCTTGATAATGTTACAGAAGAGTCAGCCGATGAATTTATAAGGGGCATAAAACAGGTTATGGGCGGTTTTGGAATGATTACTGAATTCTTCCGAAGAGTTCCGTTCGATGCCCTAAGTGAGGAACAGTCTGAGATCATGTACATAATGGGGATTTCAGAAAAGAATAAATTTGAATCAAAAAAGATAGAGTATATAAGAAACATTTGCAACATCCTTGAAAAGGAACCTGTGCTTATTTCAACTACGGATACATCAAAGGAGATGATCGGTGGATGCAGCGTAATAACTTTCAAGGAATTGCTTGAACTGGGAAGCCTGGAGAATTTCCAAAAGCGTATAGAGAAGATTAAAGAGAGCATTCAGTGAATGGAATTTATTGAGATCAGATCAAAAGAAAAACTAATGCTTGTCTGTTTTGGCATAAAGGGTCTTGTCTCAGATGGTAATGCAGTAAAGGAAAAGCTGGATTCCTTTAAACCGGAAGTAATAATGATGGGGATATCACCGGAAGAGGTTGAGGGCTTAAAGAATTTTGTTGACGATCCTTTTGAAATTGACATGAGTGATTATGAACTAATTTATGGAACTCTTCTTTCTCAGTTTGGCCCCGTTGAGGTCCCCCCACCAATTTTTACACAAACAATCATTTATGCAAAAGAGAATAATATTCCAGTCATAGGACTGGATGTTGATGAGGAAACATTCGGTACGAGATATGAGGAAGAGTATACAGTTTCTCAAATGGTTGGATATATCACTAAAAAAAGGAAACTCAAGAAGAGGAACTTCGACATGGAATCTCCTGAAAAATTTGTAATGCAGTGGAGAGCGGAAATTGAAAAGACCAGAGCCATGGGCAATATGGAGAAAATGAGAGAAGAGGCTATTTCTGAGAACCTTAACAAAATGTTCAAAGAAGGAACTGAAAGAAAATATTTTGCAATAATAGAGTATGAGTTTAATAACGAAGTAAAAAGAAAAACAAATTATGTGTGATCAAGAAGTCCCGCGAAAATAATGTATATTTCACTGCTTTCACTTCTTGATGCACCGGGCTTGGTGATATAGTTCCTTCTGAAGAATCCCTTGAACTGGTTCATGAATTCATTTGTATATTCTCCCTGAAACTGCTTTACCATAACGTTTCCCCCAATTCTTAGAACCTCCATGCCGTATTCAAGAATTGATGTGCATATGTTCACTGAAGATGCATGATCAAGTGAATGCTGCCCAGTAGTGTGTGACATAGCATCTGACAGAATAAGATCCATCTTTTTTCCATCCAGAAATTCCTTGATATCATTCCACGAAGATTCTCTGGTGACATCTCCCCTTATGGAATATGGCATTACATCTGATTTTTTTGCGCTTATATCAACGCAAAGCAAATATTCCGGAGTTCTTTCCATTAGAACATCTGTCCAGCCTCCAGGTGAGGACCCAATTTCCAGAATGTAATGAGCTCTTGACAGAATTTCAAATTTTCTGTCAATCTCTATGAGTTTATATGCAGCCCTGCTTCTATAACCAGCCTTTTTAGCCCTGTTATAGTAAATATCTTCTCTTTTTCTCATTGACCGGTTAGTTTCCTGTACTCTTCGGCTGTTAATGTGCCTTTTA
Source organism: Thermoplasmata archaeon (assembly GCA_021833045.1). The sequence goes on along the minus strand of JAKBGP010000153.1, from coordinate 1,394 downwards.
TTTCCTCATTTAGCTTAATTTTAACCAGCCATGAATTGTAGGGTTCCTGATTGATCAGCTCGGGTTTACTTTCCAGTTCCTTATTAACTGCAGTTATTTTTCCAGTAACAGGTGAGAAAACTTCCTCGGCGGATTTAACGGACTCAACAGTCAACAATGTATCCCCACTTTTAATTTCCTTTCCAACTTCTGGCAGATCTACATAGACTACATCTGTAAGCTGTTTCTGCGCAAAATCAGTTACTCCTATCTCAACTTCAGTACCATTTGTTCTGACCCATTCGTGGGTTTTGGTGTATTTCAGATCCTCAGGAATATTGCTCATAGAAGCGTATGAAATTAAGAGTAATTAAGTTTTTATTTAGATTGTGCTCAAAAAGATTTTTTTAAATTCAGCTTATATAATTTACTGAATCATGATTGGTTTTTGATTTTCCCTGAGTAACAACTTCATCTTCACCAAAATCAATGGCTATCAGGTTTGACACCGGAATCAATCTCAAAAGAACTTTTTTTTCGCCGGAAACCTTAAAGACGAGCGCACCTTCTTCACCTAAAATTGTGTATCCCACGAACTCACCATCGGTCTCCATGGGCTCATCTTTTCCGCTGTTTGATATTACCTTGTATTTTCCACCTTTTTTAATTTCAACCATATCCATTTTACTCAAAACCTCCAGTATATTCATAATTTTATTTTCTGTCAGCTTCAACTCTGAGCCATGGCGATTTAATTAATAAAAGTTTAGACCTTTGGTGACGCCAAGCTTCTTTTGTAATGTTCAAACTATCTATGTGAAATATGGTTGTAACTAAATGGCAAGTTATTATAACGAAATCGTATTGGTAGGAAAGTGTGAATATTGGTAAATATAGACATACTAAAAAAAAGGGGTGGAATGGCAGTTATTGTTGCATCTGTTATCCCTGAGAAAGATTATGAGAATCAGATTAAGCTCATTTCAAAAAAACTCGATGACTTTCACTTTATTCCTGAGTTCAGGATGGACCTTTGGACAAATAATCAAAAGGATTCCATTGAAAAATACATGAAAATAGTAGATGATTATTCCCTTCCAAACATTTTCACCTTCAGGACAGAGGAGCTTTCTATTGCTGATGAAATTTATAAAATTCCCCTCAACCATGAAAACTCAATTCTGGACATTGACATATCCATAATCAGTAGAAACTCAATAAACTATCCACAAAATAGGACTATTCTGTCTTCGCATTTTTCCAATCCTTTGGAATTCAGGAATAGATTCGAAAAGCTTGCAAAGTACGGGAAAGTGGCAATTAAACTCGCTTCCACATTTGATAGCGAGAATATATTGGATATTCTCTGGTATGTCAAACATACAGATGGTGAGAGAATATTATCTATCGTTCCC
>JAKBGP010000152.1:5421-5706 GCA_021833045.1 Thermoplasmata archaeon | reverse complement strand
GGTGAAAGATTGCTAAGGATCTTAAGTACAACAGTACCTCCTGTGATTGCTTCCAGAAAAGGCGATACTCTTTCTACCATACTGTTTATAATATTTGCACCCATTGCATCTCCCGTATCGATTTCAAGATGTATAATCAGAACATGCTCATCATATTTCACATTATGAAATGTGATCTCTCTGGCACCTTTTCCCAGTTTGCTTAATGTCCTGCTTGCCTCGTTGGCAATTCGCAATATGTTCTCTCTTTCCATGAGAATTTCCGTCTTGGCTTTTCCTATATCA
>JAKBGP010000152.1:0-5411 GCA_021833045.1 Thermoplasmata archaeon | reverse complement strand
TAACTGTATCTGGCCATACATAATAGATGAGGATGCATAGGCCCTGAATCCTCCTGCCATTCTTGCAATCCTTGCACCGTTTGAACATGCTGCTATTACAGAAGGCTCTTCTATGGCCATTGGAATAAGATAATCCCTTCCATTAATACTAAAATTTGTTGCAATTCCCATGGGAATTTCCATATTAGAAATATAATTTTCAACCAGTTTTTCTCCGGTTTCCCGATTCAGAGAACCGTTGTTCTTCAAAATTGATATTTCCTCATCGTTAAGATGGCAGTAATCCCTTAAAGTCTCTATTCTTTCCTCTGTACTCTTCTTGTAAAACCCTTTTAATTCTGAATTTTTTACTGGCATAAAATGTAGACCTTTTCCAAAAATAGCTAAAACGTATTAAACGCTTTGGTTGGTTTTTCATTTTACACTTTAACTTATAGAAATATGAATTTTAACAATTTAATAAATGATTTAAAAAATTACTGTGTTATCTGGGATGGAAGTTTCTTAGCAAATGGCTTGATCATTATGTTTGTAATAATAGAAAGAACAAGGAATGAAAGCATTAAGATAAATGATAATTCCATTGAAATTTTTAGCGTCTCAAATAGAGTTGTGAATATTAATATTCCAAAGGCTCCTCCAACTGTATTCCCTATACCCCACGCCCATGTGTTTGCCCTGGTTGATACTTCCTTCGGTATTTTTTGATTCAGGAAACCAAGAATTGATGGGAAACCGGTAAATGCTCCAAAGGCATAAATTGAAAAGAATATCAGAGATAGAACATAATTCTGTGAAAAATAAAGGAATGGAAGGAAAGCCAGCAATGATAGAACGCCTGCAAAAAGTAATGTGAAATCTCCCCCTTTTCTTCTAGTTAATTGTCCGAATATAGGTTGACCTACTATGGGTGTTACCAAAGCTACCGCAAGGAATAAAAATGACAAAAAGCTACTTTTAAAGATTCCATCAATGTATGTAAATGCATAAGTAGAGATTGCCAGCTGAAAGGCAGACCTGAGAAAGAGTGTGACTGTCAATATGGCAAGAAATCCTCTAACTCCTGGCAGTGATTTCATCCTAACAAGCTCTTTCCTCTCTATTACAGCTTCCATTCTCTTTTCGCGGTAAGTTTCTGATTTTCTTAAATTTCTTGACATTATGTAAATGACTATAGCAACTACGAAATAGTACAGAGAAAGATAGAACAATCCCCTAAAAGCTCCATAATCTACTATCATAATACCAACTATAATGAGGATTACAGCCCTTCCAATGCTACCAAATGAACCATTTATTCCAAGTAAGAATGATGAATCTCTTCCCTTAAGTGAATATCTTAATATATCAGCACCAAGTGGATGATAAAATGCCTGCCCCAGTCCGAGGATGAATGCACCCAATCCAACTACAAGATATTTGGTCAGTATTGCCATAGATGATGAAAAAAGGAACGGGATAGAAAATGTAACTAGCGATATGGCAAGTAAGAGTATTCCCAGTGACATGAGCTCCGGATCTCTATCACCTGAATCTGACCATCTACCAACTGGAATGCTAAGTATTCCCGAAACAAAAACATATATAGTTGCGAAATAACCCAGAATTGTTATATTCAAACCAAGGGATGGTTCTGAATAATACACTATTAAGGAAGAAAACAACAGGAACACTCCATCGTTTGATAGATGGGCAAGAGAAGTACTCGAAAGTGCTTTTAATTCAGTTTTCATGAGACATAGGTATTTCAAAACTGTATTTAGAGATATATATTTTGTAGGCAATAGGAAAGCTTGTAACCGGTAGATCATCATTGAAGAGTTCCAAAGAATATTATAGGTAATCTAATTACAGGTTTAATGGCGGATAGATTGGCAGAAGTTGAAATATCCAAAGATGGTGACGTATATCAGGCTAGGATAACATTACCTTCTGGTGAAGTTGTCAACCTTGAGAATGAACAATTTGAGGATATTTTAGAGCAGATAGCAAACGATCTTGGAGAAAGATTCTCCAATTAATGAAAAATGCGAGGATGGCCCAGCGGTACGGCGGCAGCCTGCTAAGCTGTTTTTCCTATGGAAAGCGTGGGTTCGAATCCCACTCCTCGCGTCTAATGATAATTTTTTATTAGAAGTTAATCTACAATAACTGTACCTTTTACACGAAACTATAAATGATGGTTATGTCCTTCTTTCATTTCTCTCCACTAATTCTCTTCTCAGCACTTTTCCCACAAGACTTTTAGGAAGTGAGTCTACAAATTCAACGCGCTTTGGTATTTTGTAAATTGCCAGTTTCTCCGAGCAATATGAAATCACCTCTTTTTCAGTTAAATTCTGGTCTTTCTTGAGCACAATATAAGCTTTAACCGTTTCTCCACGATGCGGATCCTTTATTCCTATGACAGCAGCATCTTCAATTTTCCCATTCTTAAGTAATACTTCTTCGATCTCTCTAGGATATATATTATATCCACCAGCGATTATCATATCTTTCTTTCTGTCTATTATATGAATGTATCCCTCCTCATCTACAAACCCTATGTCACCAGTGTATAGCCATCCATCGCGAAGCACCTGATCAGTTTCTTCTTTCTTATTCAGATAACCAAGCATGACCTGCGGGCCCTTTACCGTTATTTCTCCAGATTCCCCCATATCTATAACTTTGGTTCCAGTTTCAATATCTACAATCCTGATTGATGTATTTGGGATCGGGAATCCAACTGTTCCTCTCTTTCTCTTTGAAGGATCTACAGGGGTTATAGTAACAACAGGTGAAGATTCAGATAAGCCATATCCTTCTATTATTATGATATTCGTAAGGGAAGTGAACTGACTTTCTAGTTCCTCTGGCATAGGAGCTGCACCTGAAAAAAGCAATGAAGTGTTTGACAGGGCCTTTTTATCTCCCTTAAGGTTTTTCATTATGGAATGATACATTGTTGGAATTCCAGGGAATGTAATATTTTTTCCTTTTTTCATAGTACTGATTATAAGTTTTGTATTTCTTGGGTCCGGTATAATTGTTATGGGCATTCCGTTAAAAATTGGAAAAAGCATAGCTGTCATCATACCATAGACATGAAAAAATGGGATAGCAGCAAGGACCTCTGCATTTTTTTTATAGTTTTCAGGAACCCATTCATTGATCTGATATATATTGGAGATTAAATTCTGATGTGTTAAGATTGCACCCTTTGGCGTCCCTGTTGTTCCACCAGTATACTGTATTATGGCTGGTGTTGTTGAAGGTTCTATCTTTGCTTCTCCATTTTCTATTTTTCCCTTTTTATAGAATTTATATAGAATTATATCCTTGTTTAGCTGAATTTTTACCTTGCCTTTTTTAAACACTCTCCCTAAATTGTATAAACCCCTTATTGCACCTGGAAGGTAATCCTGAATTTTACAGATAATTATCTTGTTTAGATATTTCTTATAAAGTGTTGCAACCCTTTCGTAAAAATCATCAAGGGTAATTATGACATCTGAACCAGAATCAGATAGTTCATTACTGATTTCAAAGCTTGTATAGAGTGGGTTTATTTGGACTACTACAGCTCCTATCTTGCAAATAGCAAAGAACATAATCACATATGCAGGAGAATTTGGCAACATTATGCCCACTCTATCACTGGGTTTTATCCCATTTGCCTTCAAAAATTCTGCTGCATCATCAACCATATCTTTCAGTTCTGAGAACGTGTACTGTTTTCCAATAAACTTTAGTGATATCTTATTCGGATTCCTTAATACAACATCCTGCAAGACTGAATAGAGTGTTCTTTCGGGGATGCTCAATTCGCGTCTTGTCCCTCCTGGATAATTCTTTTTCCATAATTCTTCCATATGCTGCAATATTGATGTCTCGTCTTCCATTTCATTTACACTATACTCATGTATAATTTTAACTCTTATGTTAGTTTATATTGATTTTATTATATTAAGACTTATAAAACTGATATAATAGGTACTGAACTTAAATATCAAGAAATAGTATATTTAAAAATGAAAGAAGATTCTGTTGGTACGGATGATCAGAGATCGCTATATAGGTGGATAATGGCAGGCATTGCAGGACTTCTTATGACTACGAGTTTTATCTCACTGACTGCATTCGGCATCATGTCTACAAAAATGGCATCCACTTTTGGGATTAGTTCCGGTACACTATCTATATACGGTGTTGATGCATTTTCTGTTGGCTTATTTGTAGCATTTTTTCTGGGTCATGGTGGTATATTCGATACAAAATTGAAAACTGGTGTTCTTGTTGCACAGATTTTTCTCATAGTGCCTCAGTTTCTTATTCCCGTCTTTCCCAATCCATATGTGCTCATAGCACTCCGTTTCTTTCAGGGTTTAATGATAATGATGCTTGCACTGTTTTCAATTCAGCTCGCTGGATGGTTTCCAGCAGGGGAGAGAGCTAGGTCTCTTGCTTTTACATTAGGTGCCATAAGCCTTGGTAGTGCTGCTGGTGGAATTCTCTCTGGAGCACTTATTGCACTTTCATGGCAAGAAACGTACTACATTACAGGTATAGTGATGGTTGCAGGTGCACTGATCTACTTCATTTTTGCAAGAGATTCTGAGTCTCAGAGAGATGCCATAATTCAGGCAAAGGGTGAACATCATCAAAGCGCATGGAAAAACCCCATGGTAATCTTGATGGGATTGATCCAGTTCCCGCTTACGTGGGTTTTGTTTAGCGTTGGTGGATATTTATCTTCATATTCTTATCACCTTGGCTATTCAAGTTCACAAACCAGCAACCTTATAATTGCCTGGGGTTTATCTGGATTTGTAGCCGCATTTATCGGAGCGATTCTAGGAGATTATCTCGCAAAAGGAAAGAAAACCAACAGAGGTATCCTGAATTCAAGACTTTTAATAATGACTTCTGCTGATATTCTTATGGCCATTGGGATTCTTCTCATGATAGTCATAGGAAGTTTCTCCTATTATGATCTTCTATTTGCCGCTGTGGTTAATGGATTCCTGATGATGTTTCCACCAAATTACTGGGCTCTACCTGGAAATGTATTTCCTTTGGCTATAATGAGTGCAGGGGCTTTTGGAATGGGGCTTATATCTAATTCAGCGGATGCAATAGGACCGTTTGTAACTTCATCACTCATAAGCGATTTAGGGTGGGATGGTGTGTTTTTAATTATGCTAGTCCTTTCATTAATAGGAATATTGCTTAACGTTTATCTATCCAGATCGAAATTACCTCTTCCACAGGATTAAAATTATATAATCTATTTCCATTTATAGGTTCCAAAAACCAAAATATTTTTCTACAAATATTGAAATTGAATTTTAGCTCTCTTTATGGTTCTAAGCTATGGTTATATCCTGTGTATTATATTTAGATTAGCTTTATTGAATAGATATTTAATC
>JAKBGP010000151.1 GCA_021833045.1 Thermoplasmata archaeon | reverse complement strand
TTAGTTGTGGTTTCATTTCCAGCTACAAGTAGAAGGATAAAAAATCCCAGACTTTCCATCATTGTCAGCTTTTCCCCATCGACTTCGGCATTTAACACGGAATACACAAGGCTTTCGTCAGGGTTTTTCTCTTTTTCTACCATAAGTTTTTGGAAATATCCTGTCATATCTGCTATGGTTTTAGGAAAATTTGTAAAAGATGCCTCTGAACCTCCAACTATTGTATCGGACCATTTCTTGAACATATCCATATCTTCAAGTGGTATTCCAAGCATGGTTGCAATAACAGTAATGGGAAGGGGGGATGTGAATTCTTTTATTATGTCGACTTCATGTCCTTTTTTTGCATTCAGGAGGCTTTCTGCTATTTCCCTGATCTGTGGAGCCATTTTTTCAATTGTCCTTGGGGTAAATGCCCTCGATACAATATTCCTGAGCTTTGTGTGCTTTGGTGGATCGAGATTTATGATGCTCTCAGATATTGGTCCACCTGCTGGGTTAAAAGCTTTACCAAACTGTGATGAGAATTTGTTAAAATTTCCCAGTGCTTCTTTAACATCCGTGTATCTGAAAACATTTACGAGCCTGTATTCTGGATCATAGTATACAGGGTTCTCGGATCGCATTCTTTTGTACCAGGGAAAGGGATTCATTATATCCCTGCTCATCTCGTCCATATTATCATAATACTGGATCTGAATTTATAATTATCTTCATTTATTGCCTGCTATGAACTCAGTTTGTATTATCTTGATTTAACGCTTTTGCTTTAAATATATGTGATTGTACATTGAGTTTAATTTGGGATAATGTCTTTATTGATGATATTAAATGAAATTTTAGTGTGAATTTATTAATTTCTTCTTACCTGTAGATTAACTTTCATGAACTCATAGGGCTTTATATAGTAATTTTTCATGTTATAGCGTTGTCCTTCCCTAAGTTAATAATTATTGCTCTTAGAAGAAATTTGCAACCTCGAATTTTACTTGTTATACTATTTGCTTCCATCTTGTTAGTCCCGGTGTTTACATTTGATAATAATGAAATTTCCAGAAATATATCAAACAACTACTTTCTTGGAGATGTCCAATCTCAGAATAATACCATTATTAACAACAATACAGTTTGTTTTGTTTTGATAGGAAATTCTCTTGATGAATTAAACAGCACTGGTGTAAATTTTTACATCTCAGCAGAATATATTGTTTTGGGGGTACCAGCTTCCGATCATTTAGGTAACAGTGCTTCAATATTTTACAACACAGTGACCAATAAAGGAGGGAGGGTCTATATCAAAACTTCCCATATTGACTACCTTATATATTCAAGGCTTAAACAATACGTAAACATTTCTTTGAATCAAATCTTTATGGAGAATTACCAGATAAATTCATTCACAATCCCAAATGATACAAATACTCAAAATGATATATTTTTCAACTTTCACAGAACTGACTATCCAGCAAATTCTCATATTTCAACCATTTATTTCTACACACTTCCAACTTCCGAACTTGGATATTATGGACTTTCAGAAATTTTTTATACTTTACCTTCCCAGAGTGGTAAATTCAATGTTACGGTAAAAAATCCAGATAATTCTGGAGTGCAAGTGTCTATTGTCCATGATGGAATTCCAGGTGTTATTTACTCTATTAAAAACTATCAACTTCTTGTTTCACTTAACACTAAGGGTTACGGTAATTTCCGCTTTGGAACTTCTACAGAAAGACTTATGATGGACTCGTCTCCTCTTGCTTATAAAAACACGGCCAGTCCGTACTCCAACGTGGGACTGGCTCTTATGATAAGCTTTTCTTCACTGTGCATAATTGTATCGTTCACCTATTTTCAGAAAAGAGAACTTGTCAATAAGTTTCTATCTCTGCCAGTAAAAAGATATCAGTTCATACTAGCAACTTTTATTTCCTCTGTATCTTTCATACTTTTTGCATCTGCAGTTTCATTTCTTCTATTAGATATCTTCTGGAAATTCTACTATGGCTTATTCCTAAGCCCACTAGATTTAATATATGTTGGAATAACGGAAATTTTAATAGCACTTGCAATTTGCTCAATATATGTTCTAGCAGGGAGTTTTAATTCTTCAGAAAGGAATAGTTTTTTAAACACCTTCTTTGTGGCAATCTTTCCCCTAATCAGCATCCTTGCATCAGTATACTTTTTCGTTACTGGTTCTGGCATTCAAATAACTGATGGGACATATCTGACAACCCCACTAAATTCATACGCAATAAATTACAATTTCATTAGAGATATAATACCGCTTGAGAGTGATATTCAACTTAATAAATATCTCTCCGCATCTCCTTTACTTGGTTTAAAAATGACTAATAATATGGGTCTCCTGGGGATGGACCCCTTAATCATAATACTCTCTGCTATTGGAATTCCCATTATATTCATGTCTGTCGGAGTTTGGAGGTATTCAAGAAAAACTGCAAATTTAATTTGAATCTGGCTAAATAATATGAAATACAATTGGTTTGTAAGAAAAGATAGCCTCTCCTACTGCATGATGAGCTTATTCAATGTGAAAAATATGAATTTTATATTGGTCTAAGAAAAGTATATTAGTTTAAATTCCTTTAATCAGCAGTGCTGGGATTTAGAAAAAAACTAATCATAGTACTAATTTCTATTGTTGTATTTCTTATGTTAGCACCGACAATGATTCCCACGGAGCCTCAGAACTATAAAAACCGATCGGTATCTCTTGATTCAGCCTCGCAAACAGATATAATTAAAAACCTACCCTCGAATGAACCAGTAAACCTATCCGGTAATTACAATTCAGAAACTTATGTTTTCACAAATCACAGTTTGATTAATGGGTATTACTGTAACCATGGAAACGTAAGGCAACCCTATGATTCCATATATGATCCTACAAATCATCTTATCTACGTAATAAAGCTATTTTCCAGTAGTATTTGTATTGTAAATGCTTCCACGAAGAGCATTGTCAAACAGATACCTGTTAATACCCTCGCTTCTTGCATGGTATACTCTAAGATTAATAATAGAATTTTTATTTCCAGCATCTGTAATGATTATGTTGTGGTATTGAACCCTTCCACAGACAAGGCTGTGAAAGATATACCCGTTGGCATAAATTCATACTCGCTTGTGCTGAATCCATCAGATCAGAGACTCTATGTATTTAATGAATTTAGTAAGAATATATCGGTTATTAATACAACAGACTGCAAGGGTGTTAGTTCAATACACACGAAATATGGCACAACGGATGGCTATGTAAGTGATAATAATGAATATTTGTTCGCGATTACAAATGAAAGTGAGAGCCTCTGTGTAATAAATATTAGCTCTCAAAAAATTGTAAAAATCATTAATACAGGAGCAATAATAAGTGGAATTACCTGCGATACTAACACCGGGAGGCTATATATATCCTCGGCGGCAGGACCGGATATACTTTGTATTGATAGGAATACTTTAATTTCGGGTAATGAGATTCAAACGCCACTCGATGGAAAACTGTTCTTTTGTAGCCTTAACAACAGAATATACCTCTCTGATTCTATATCGAGCACATTTTCCTATCTTAACCTAAGTACAATGACTATGGGAAATATGTATAATGCCTCATCTTTTCCAGTATCGTTTACCCTCATTCCTTCATATAATATCATTTTCATTGATGAATTTGTTTCATGTAGTCTTTCTTTTATGAACTTTTCTACTTTTTCCATAATAAAGACTATCAATACGACCTATTCACCATATTCCGCAATTTACTGTGAAATAAATGGATACATATATATTACTCAGGAATTCAGGAATGATGTTCTAATTTTAAATCGCAGTAATTTCAACATAGTATCAATAATTCCAGTGCAGTTATCACCAAAATTAATTAGAGTTAATCCCTTTGACAGAAAAATATATGTTATTAATTCTATCTCAGACACTATTTCTGTTATATCACCCTTAACAAACAAAATTCTTTATAATGTTAGAGTGGGTAATGATCCTACAGATATAGCTTTTAACCCGTTTAATGGAACAGCTTATGTTTCCAATTATTTATCTGGGAATATCTCTATTATAAAGGCTAACTCAGGTATTGTAGATTATCAATACCTTACAGGAAAAGGAGCAACATCCCTATCATATGATTCTAAAACTGGCGAATTGTTCATAGCAAATAAACAGGAAAATAAGGTTTATGTAATTCCAACTACTAAGACCAATACCAGCACAGGAAATATATTGATTAATGAACCGTATTACGTGCTTTACTGCGAAGCAAATGGACTGGTGTATATATCTAACAGGTCTCATTCACTTACTATTTTCAATCCTTCAAACGGTAAATTAACTGAGATAAATACACAAAATTCGCTGGGAGGGATGTTGTTTAATAATCCTTCTAAAGGTGAAGTTTTCTATATGACTTATAACGGAGAAATACTTATTTTTCAGAGTGATAGTAAATCTCCTGCCTATTACATTAAATCAACTTCTAATTTTGAATGCATTGCATTTTCTATCAACAGTAAGGAGATTTTGTTTACTGATCCTTCTCAGGGTACAATATCAATTCTCCAACTCAAATCAGAATATCCCCTAAGATTAACAGAAACTGGGTTATATAAGGGAACAATATGGTTCTTTAACCTCACCACATCAATTCATTCGGGTCCAATATCAAACCCAACATACCTTTTGTGTGTTCCAGAAGGTTCATATTCTTATACTGCTCAATCATCAAATAAGGTTTACAATTCCTCAATAGAAGGCAATGTTAACATCAGTGAATCTGGAGCTAACTTAAGTGTGAAGTTTAAGAAAGTGTTTAATATAGTCATATTTGAAAGAGTTGGAAATTTGACTCTGAATTCGTGGAGCATTTGCACAAATAATATATCTAAAAGGTCTGAAGGAAATATTATAGAGATGCAACTTCCAAATGGCAGTTATTTTGCTTCTGTAGAAATTAACTCTTCATCTGGTTCAATTGGATTCCCCTTAGAATTTTTCGTACACGGAACACAACATTATATCTATGTAAAAGAACCGTCTGTAAATAATGGTATTTACTACTTTCCAAAAATAGTCATTGGTTCAGTCTTCCTTTTTATTTCACTGCTTCTTTTGCTGTTAATATACTTAGTGATGGAAAGAAGATCAAGGAATAAACTCTAAAATAATTGGATATTCCAAAATTAATAACCTATGATTTTCAATGTCTTATGGTCTTATGTAAAGCTTATGCGAAACCGTAGACTTTCTTTAATTCAAGTTTAATTAGTCTGAAATTAAAAATGCTCAATAGCTACCATAGCTGATGAATCAATTCATAATTCTAATTACTCTTAGGGAATAATTGGGAAAGTTTATTATCAGTCTTTTCACTATTAAAACCGGGTTATGTCTATATCAATGGAGAGAAAAAAATTTGCTATTTCACTTGGAATAGTAATTCTTATGATTTTTTCCTCATTTACAGTATTATCAGCTAATCAGAGCGCCAGCATGAACAGTACCGCCCATACCAATTTCACGGAAAATGAGAGAAAGATTCTTTGCAGTGAACTGGGACCCAGAACCGAATTGCCTTACAGAGTAAGTCCCGGTAAAAACATATCTGGAGGGTATTATGAAGGTGAAATGAATGTAATGATTACATTCAAACTGCAGAATGAAAGTAGACTGGAAGGCTATCTAACAGATATTTCTAATCCTTCCAGTAGTCTTTATCACCACTATATCACAAGAAGCCAGTTTACACAAAACTTCTCTGTTCCTGAGAAGCTATATAATATGGCTGCAGATTATTTTTTAACCTTTAGGAACGCCA
>JAKBGP010000150.1 GCA_021833045.1 Thermoplasmata archaeon | reverse complement strand
GTTGGAACGCTGTTCTATGCTATCTCCTTCTTTATACTGACTTCCTCGCCGGTCTTCCTCATCCTGGTGGTGTTCATGACCATTTCCACCTTCGGCGAGGATTTGCTTTCACCGACGACGCAAAGCATAATCACGACCATGGCGCCGGACAACATGAGAGGGTCGTATATAGGCGTCTACAACCTTTACACCAGCCTTGGTGGCTTTGCCGGTGCTGTAATCGGCCTTTACCTGCTGTTCATATTCCAGAACGCAGTTGCCAACTACTGGCTTTACATCGGGCTAGGCACCATGGTGGTCGCTGCTTTCTACGTAATGTTAAGCAATATGTTTTCCAGAAGATTTGCGGAAGTTACGGGACAGAGTGTAGCAGTAGCGAAATGAATCTCTTCCTCGAAACTTAAGGCACGGGAGGATAACAGGTATTCTTATCTAAAATGATTAGAGGATAAAAAAACTGTAATCAAAGAGTTATGACGAGATAAGCTATCAGCAGCACGGCAATGAGCAGGGTGATTATTCCTGCTGAAATCTCACCAGCCGTTGATGGCTGGAATGTTCCATTTTCAATGCTTGCCTTGTTCCTGAGGAAACTGCGAAGTGCGAGCACCTGCATGAAGCCGCCTGCAATCACGAGCGCTATCCCTATGGCTGATGACAGATGATATGATGTTGCAGGAGCATTGGGAACGAGCTCCCTTATTATAATGCCGAATTTCGCCACAACAAAGCCGAGAGCCATTATGGTTATGCCCGTACGCACCCACGCCAGGTATGTTCTCTCATTGGCCATGTGATCGGTGACCTTGGTCATCTCTTCATTGTTAACGGTCGTAAATGATAATGTGTTGTGACTATATAATGAAGGATATATTAAATGAAATATCACCACGTATGCAACTTACACCAATTTTCATCAGCTTTTTTGATACAACTATGCTTCGCTTTCAAGCTTGAGGAATTCCTTAATTAAAATTATCATGAGAAGTGTGTCCTGAATCAGTGTTTGGGCATTCTAAGGCACATACGCTAAGGTGCGGATACGAAAATCAAGTCAGGGCAAATTCCGAAGGCAATAGATCTCTGGTAGTGTTTTAATAATTGATGCAGAGTTATTCATTGAGATCTCGCCATATGCATGAAAAAGTGACGATTATTCAATATCAAAATTATGATTGCTTTACTTTCAAAGTGGCATGAATAATAAATTTTAGAGCACCAGCAAAATTTGTAGTATAGAATTGCCATATAGCCCATTGAAAGTTGTGAGGTTCCTAAGTTGTTCTGTAGTTTATGTTATTAGGATATCCTAGTTGATTGATTCAGCCTATTTTCTCGCTACGATAATAATTACATCACAATTTGCATCATTTATTTCTTCCATTGGCATTTCTAAAACCTTATAGTTTTTATAAGAATCTGCACAATTCACGATTTTCTTAGGTTTCCTTTCTAACAGAGTCTTCATAATATCTCTTGTTCTTTTGTCAAGTTTAGAATATATATACAATTTCAACTTTTCATAATTCGATAATCTATATCCATGAGAAACTGTATTTACTTTGCTATACCACAATTCTACTCTGAATCCAGCGCTAGCTAACATAGAATTTAATTCAGCTGGGTAATACTCAGTTATGTGATAATCAGAGTGCGATTTTATTATGTAATCCTTTTTTTTAGCTATCAAGCCGTTGGGAGTTGTAAGAATAAACATCCCATTTTTTTCCAATATTCTATAACATTCTTTAAGATAACTATTTGGATCTGGCACATGTTCTATGACATCACACGACAATACGGTTTCATAACTCCCATCTGACGCATCTGTTTGATATCCATTGAATAAATAAAAATTCAGATTTGAAATTTCAAATTTAGAACTCAGTCTTATAGCGGTCTTTATCCCGTCTCTATCCACGTCGTAACCATCGATTTTTGAAGCATATCTGCTTAGTTCAATAGTCATATAGCCATGCCCGCTCCCTAATTCGGCTACTCTCTTGTTGGATATCAAATCTGGAATTACCAGATTATTAGTATAGTCATAACCCCTGCAATTTCTCAGGAAGTTGCTTAGATCGTCTAACTTCTGAAATTCCGGCATTGGAAATTTATTATCTCCGAGGCTCCCCCCTGGATTTGTGTTCATAGAAGTTCAAGCGCAATAGTCAATAAATGTTTTTGTAATTACTTTCACACACGATCTGAACCTATCTTTGCCCAATCATAACACCACACGTTTCAAAAAAGTCAGTACTCTCTGGGATAAATTTTAGTTGTGACACAGTAGAATTGTAGTAGTATTACTACAATGGCGTACCGGAATATATGGCAAAAACCCGTAAAACGCTGGGTTCCGGAATTTTGTAGTGCTATAGGCAGGCGAAGTCAGGTCTGAATCCTATATGATCCGAGCCATCACGGAACTGGAACACCATGATGTTAATATTATAAGTAAGAACAGATACATAAAGGGCATGCGAAAAGCGGTTGTCCAGATCATGGAGGTTGACGTGCTCCATTTATTGTCTAGACAGTTATAAGAGAGATAACATACTGTTAAAGGTATATAAGGAGGATTCCAGAGGATCGATACTTCCAGTAAAGAAAGATTCAAAGTCATTACATCAGAAATACCAACATACGGGTACAGAGGAGTACGGGCAAAACTGAGGAATTCCGGCATCCATGTCAATAGATAGACTGTCAGGAAGGCCCTGAAAGATAACAATCTGAACCTTCCCGCCTCAAAACACAGAGGGAGAACAAAGGCCAGGAATCTCTTCCGTCCACAAGGAGCAGATCAGCTCTGGGAGACCGATATCACTTACATTCCCACTGAGTCAGGAATGACCTATCTGATGTGCATCAAGGATTGTTTCACCAAGGAATGGCAGGGATACCATTATTCCAGGTCATGTATGGCAGGGGGTGCCATAAGATCCATGGAGAACGCTGTCCTGATGGCATTCAATGGAACAGTTTCAGAAGGTCTGGTACTGAGGACGGACAACGGTCCCCGGTACACATCGCATGAGTTCAGCAGTACCATTAAATTACTGCGGATCAAGCTGGAATATATACAGAAACATACTCCGGAGGACAATGTAGATATGGAATCATTCCACAATTCAATCAAGACAGATCACATATGGCCAAACGAGTTCAGGGACTTTAATGATGCTTCCATTGCCATTGAGAAGGCATTCTATGATTATAATGAATGCAGGCCACCTTCATCCATTGGTTATCCTCAGTGAGGATCAGGAGGAAGTTCCTGAACGATAAAGCATTCAGGGAAAGATTCGAGAAGAAAGAAGTTGAGGTGACATTAGATGAGAATTGAAGAAAAGTGTTCCAAATTCTGCTGGAGCAGATCAATAAGCATGGTTTTTTTCTTAGATTGAGACTATTGCTAACCTTTAAGGGAACCGTTAATTTTGTATTTCAGGAAATGTTTGGCGCACGGTCTCTGAAGGCAGCCGAATCATAAATGACAATGTTGTCAAATCATTTAGGTAGGCCAGTACATTTTTATCTGAGGGGAGAAGGCAAATTAACCATGAGAAATGAAAAATAAAGAAATCTCTTTAATTTACTAGCAGAAGAAAATTAAAGAGGGAATACTAATTGAAGTTTTTAGAAAGTCAATGGTGAAATTGAATGACTGTTAAGAAAAATTTCAAGATTCTTTATGTAACTGCTAGTTTAGACCATGGGTGGCCTGGAGGAGAACCCATAGTAGCTCGGAGTACTATTCGGTTCCTGAAGAGTGTGGGTCATAATGTGATTGCAACTTTCTATAAGTCCAAGTCTTTCAAACCCATTTTATATCTAACCGGACAATGGAGGTCTAGACTCGATCCCTCAGATTCGTTCATACGACCTTTCGTCTATTATAAAAAAATTATAAAAAAAGAAAACCCAGATATTATAATATCACAGTATGATTATGATTGCTCTATTGTAAAAGCGGCAACTGTAAGAAAAAAGAACATAATTGTTTATGTACACATATGGTGGCCAATATGTCCAAAGGTAACATTGCTTAATTGGAAAGGGGAGATATGTAGCGGATTCATGCTTAACGATTGCGGTTACTGCTTAAAACATTCGGATCAACCAACGTCACTAGCATTTAGAATTTTTAATCTATTCGTATTGTTTTTAAGCCAAAATAATAACGTTCGTAGAAAAATGCAAAAAAGAATCGAGCTTCTTAATTCATCAAACGTAAACATTATAGCACTTACAACACAGATGAGGGAAAATTTCATTAAAAATGGAATATCCGCTGAAAAAATTAAAATACTGCCAAATGGGATAAATACCGAAGAATTTTCACCAAAGAATATTTCACGCGAAAAAATAGTAGGTTACTACGGAGGGGAGGTTTATGCCAAAGGATATGAAGTATTCTTTAAAATTGCTGAAATTGTAAAAAAGAATTACCCTGATGTAAGTTTTGTTGCAACTGGTAATTTTAAAAACAAGTCACCTTTTATCGATTTCCTTGGGGTGATAGATAGAGATGTGTTCAGTTCGTTGCTTGCTCGGTCTATGTGTACTGTCATACCTTCAATTTGGGAAGAACCCTTCCCTGCAGTTGCTTTAGAATCATTAGCCTCCGGTACACCTACTGTTGCCTTTGACGTCGGTGTTCTTAAGAGCATAATCATTGATGGACAAAACGGCTTCATAGTTCCTGTAATGTCAATAGATGAGATAGTTGATAGAATTGTTAAAATTTTAACAAATGATGGGCTATTCTCAAAATTAAGTGAAAATTCAAGACGAGTGGCATATGAATATACCGAAGGAAAAAGAACTTCTATGTTAATGAATATAATAAATGACTGTTTATGATTTTATAACTTCTGCTGTTTGATCTCTTCAACATATTGTGAATAGTGAGTTTCAGTTGTTCACTTTGAACTCGTAAAATACAACACTTGGGTGTATCAATAGCCTTTTTGAAGAGGTTAAAGAACATTTCCCACAAATTCAAGCCTTCTTCTCATTTCTCCAAGCGAGTTCGGACCTCAATTCGCCAACAATGCACCAGGCTATGAAGAATCACTGCCTTTCATACTTAACAGGCTAGTTGTTGAAATACCAATGATAGATAGAATTTCAATAGGAGTTTTGCTCTAAAGCCTACAATGATTTCATGACCTGCAAAATAAAAGTTAATGGTTATGTAAAATACTCCAAGGTGCTAAAAATAAGCATGACCACTTTATACAATCCTAAAAGTTTTAGAATGCCGTGAAAACCTGAGCCATTCAAAAGTCTTGAATATCGTTCTGGAAAGAAATGGCGAAACCATATAGGTCGTGAATATAAAAGCAAAAAATGGAGGGATAAGATGTGCATTTCGGTATTTTGAACGCAAATAGGAGACCCCTTCTGCAAGCATTACTCCTCTTCTTGGCTGATGTTCCCTCAATAACTTTTCGATTTTTACCCAAAAAAATAGATTCCAAAATGCATCTCTTGTAAACGGGTTATCGAGAGATTCAACTGTTGCAATTTTGTCCTTCATCCCTTTTTCTAACAACTGGATTCTCTTCTGGTCAACTTCCTTGAACGAACCAAATGTCATACTTGCTTCATTGCCATGCCTCCGAATGAAAGTTAATACTCTCCCGTCGACCACGATGTTCTTTCCGTCGCTCAGTCCTGAGAAGAAAATGAATATGTCAGGTGATTGGATAACCCGTTCGAGGAACCGTAATTTGTTTATAAGTGCCTCTCTTTTTATTGACATTAAACCTAGGTTAAAATCTATGGCGAATTTCAAATTCCGAAAATTGCGTCCCTTGAAATCATCCGGCCACTTAAATTTCTTCATTTCTT
>JAKBGP010000149.1 GCA_021833045.1 Thermoplasmata archaeon | reverse complement strand
AGGGATTCCAATTGGTTCCAAGGTCATGAGATCCTTCAGTGAGATATCTGACATGCTTCCTGGCGAATACCTGGATGATGATCTCATGGCACTGAAGATAGCCACAAGGACGGCACAGGTCAGGCAGCGGTATTCGGGAATAAAGAACGTTGTCGTTTACCTGGACAAGTCAGGAAGCATGGGAGGATCCATGCCCTACGAGGGCGAACACGTCCAGAGAGTTGCCTTTGCAGGTGGATGTGCCTTCGCACTGGCAAAGCAGCTGAGAGGCATGGGCGGGCATCTCACGCTGAGACTGTTTGATACTGAGGTGCACAAGGAGATCACAGACTATTTTGATATCCTGAAGGCTGCATGTTCCATCTCTGCTGACGGGGGAACTGATATCACCAAGGTACTGGAGGATGCCCTGCAGTATTCCGATGAACAGGTGATCCTTGTTTCGGACGGAATAGACAATGTGGAGGAAGCAGCTGCAAGGAAGGCCTCTGGAATAGACATGAGGTGTGTGCTCCTGCAGGAGAGCAATTCAATGCTGGAAAGGTACCTGAAAGTGCAGCGTGTTGACAAGCTGGAAGGAAACTTCCTGATGGAGGTGTGAATATGGATAAAGAAATAACTGAGAAAATAAATATTTTAAAAGAAGCAGAGCGAATAATAAAGGGGAATAGTTCAGACAGAGATTTCGGGCATGAAAGAAGCATGCCAAAGATAGTCAATCTGTACAAGGAACTCACGGGCAAGGAATTCACAGAACATGATGGATATATGTTCATGATCTATCTGAAGCTCATAAGGATGCAGAAAAACCCTAAAATCGCTGATAATTACATAGATTTAGCTGGATATACTCAGTTGGCCAGCGAAGCCAATGCGGAGGTGAAAGGATGAGTGAAGGTGACGATCTTATGAAGTACATCAAGCAGACAATAAAAACTGGTGGCACGATTAGCATGGAAAGTTTCAAAAAATGGGATGGAAAAACCATGGTTGAAAACGAAATGGAGGAAAAACGTGATGAAAAGTATGGAGAAGAGTATGACAAGGTGCTTGACGAGTATATAGATGAGACCTGCAGGATGCAGGATAAATTTTATACCGATAAGGAAGGAGATGAGTTGAATAAAGGTATTGAACAATTTGATAAGTGGTTTGATGCCAATCTTGAACGATTTGTAAAGCAATTTATGGATGTTGGATTGACAAAGGAAGAAGCTCTGGATGTAATAGAGAATGCTTGAGGTGAAATGAATGGAAGATCTTGAAATAATTAAGGAAGGAAATGAAAGTGTGAAGGAAGAAAGTGTTACTGCAGTAACAATAACACAGAACAGGAAAAGCATAGATGACGTGAAGAAGCGGATAGATGAGATGCAGAAGAAGCTAGGAGGGCCTATGAAAGGCACTCCAAAGAGCGGCGATCCCCTCAAGGATTTCTTTGTGGTAGAGCTCACACTGAAGGGTGCCCAGAAGGCTGTCAGGAAGGTGGACGACAGGGTCATGCAGGCCGTGAGTATGCTGGACCGTGATCAGAGATCCCGCTTTGGGAAGCTGAAGGTTCAGTTCTACCGTGAACTTCAGAACCTGTCAAGCTTCAGGGTGCAGGATAAGTATGTAATACCGCAAAGGAACATGACTTCCCTGGATTCATTCTTCCGATCCCTGGAGGGAGAATTCGATATCGCAAGGAAGGAAACCTTTGACTACCTGAAAGCAAACTGGGCCACAATCGTAACAGAAATAAAGAGAAAGTATCCCTCACTGGACATCGATGATGCCACGCTTGCATCCCTTGAGCCTGAAGACCTGAAATTCCTTGAAATGGATTATTCTACCAGGACACTGAGCAAAATGCTTTCAGAGATGGGAGATTTAAAGGAGCTGTTCTCCCAGGGTGCAGCTTCAAATCCTGACATCGCCAGGAGAATTGAGAGCCAGAAGGATGTGTTGATGGGCCAACTTAAGACGGAATATGAGAGGAAACTTACAAAACTCGAGGAAACCATTAAGAAACTCACATCAGTGGGCAAGGGAAAGAAGTATGACAAATCGGTTGGCCAGGTGGAAAGGTACCTTGAGGACGTGGACGACATGCAGGCAATAGTGGGGGAGGATGAGAGTCTTGCCGACAGGCTGGAAAACATGAAGCTAAAACTTTCTAGCACCTAACATTAATTATTAAAGATTTTAGAACTGCGAATCATATATTTTTTCCCTGAAATGCGCAGTATAAATTCATTTTTTTATTGAAGATTTTGCCCAACGTCCTATATTACAGTAAATTAATCAAGAAAAATGGTGAAACGCAATCCATTTACGAAGGAATACATCTCAGGACGGAAAGACCAGTTCGACGTTGACTATGCATTATTCAGGAAAGCGATTGAAGAAACAAAAACAAGAGAAGAGCTGATCACATTCCTGGAGGAGAAACTGAAGTTTGTGATCTCCAAGATAGCTGAGGCCAACTCCATAGAGCTGATGGAAGGACTGGAATTATTCTGAAACCTTCAGAATATCTATAATTTCCTTTATTTTTTTAGCAAGATTGCTGCCTTTTTCCGTGAGTGATATCATGTTCCTGGGAGGGTATTTTGTGTTGTCAATTCGTGTTTTTATGAGTTTTAACTTCTTGGCCATTTCAATGGATGCATACAGCTGATGGATTGGAATCTGCCTCCCTTCCCTGATCTGGGTGATCATGCTTTCCCCATTCACATCAAGGTATTCGATGAGCCTGAGGAAGCCGGACTGAGTTTCAATCTCCCGTAAAATATCCACAGTGATATAGTGATATGGGGCATATAATATTATTGCGTAATAGGAAATAATTTATACGCTTTATGATTGTGTGATAGACAACCATATGAAGTCTTTGTTCAGGTATTATGGGGGAAAATTCAATCAACTAAGGGATATCCTTGCGGTCATGGAAGAACATACTGGAGCCTTTGATGCTGTTGTGGACGTTTTCGGAGGATCCGGAAAGGTGCTTCTGAACGTTCCGGACGAGTGGAGGAAGATAAAGGTGTACAATGATCTTAATGAAGATCTTTACACAACGTTCAAGGTTCTCCAGGATACCAGGAAGAGGAATCTCCTGATTAAGAAGCTGCGTGTTGCATTCCTTCATGAGAGGGCCTTCAGGGAGCTGAGGGACATGAAGTTCGGGAATGACGTTGAAACAGCTTTTAAGGTCCTCTATACTCAGACTTTCTCTTTCATGGGTGATGGTAAAACATTCGGGAGAAGCTTCAAAGGAAGCACAAAACTTTCACGCTTTACTATAGAGAATTTTATTTATGTCAAGGGATGGATTATTGAGAACAAGGACTTCAGGGAGCTGTTCAGGATATATAATAGGCCAAGGGTTCTCATGTACCTGGATCCCCCATACCTTTCGTCGGGAAAGGCGTATAAGCACAGCTTTAAGATGGAAGATCTAGTGGATCTAAAGAAATGCATTGATATGCACCAGGGATCGTACCTTCTTAATCTTTCCTCCATTGATACGGGAATGGAAGAGATCTTCGGAACCCCTGATAAGGTGATCGAATATGCCAACCCACTGAAGAATAACGGGAAAGTCAGGTGGGGTTGTGGTTATTGGTGGAAGTTTTCCATGGAAAAATGAAAATATGCATTTGAAAAAGATACGGGAAATTAACGATATGAATTAATCTGATTATTCATATTTATCTAGAGAGTCTGGTGCTGATTCTGTGACCGATTCTTCCATAATTCTCTCCGGATCAAAATTTTCTGACATTCTTTTCAGAATGGGTTCAGTGACCTTACTCTTCAGATCATCAAACATAGTATCTAGGTTTTCATGCGTTTTGGCTATATATGATACACTTCCTGGAAGGATGTTGGCATACTTATCCAAAGTAAACCCTTTCTTCTTTGAAACACGGGAAATATTTTTAGCAATCTTTCCTGAATCAAATAACATGAATGGATCGGACTTCATCTCTTTCCGCAATTCGGTTAGGACATTCTTAACCACATACCTGAAGAACATATCCTCATCCCATGTAGGTTTATAGATGAAAAGCATCGATGACTCCTCCAGGTTATCTTCATTTGGGATATTGTCGCTTATGAACGCCTTTTCTACTACTTTCCTTATGCTCTTTTTTTTACTGTTCATTATTGTGGTTTCAAATGGAACCTTAATGGTGTCCAGAGCCCTGTGCAGTTCACTCAACATATTGTATAAATTGTCACTTTCCTCGAGGTAATCATATAAACTGCCCCCCATTTCGAAGAGAAAATCAGAATACACCTTCCTTTCAGCGGATTTGCCATAGATTTCTATCTTAGCTCCAGGATCACCGTCACAGTTTCCCCCGATTACTATTATATGATGTTCATCCCTGGCATTAGAAATGAGATCTTGCATTGTGTAATTCTTCCCGATTTCATCCCAATCTTTTGAAAGAACCTTCACCCCATCCAAATAAGGAGTGGTTGAATTTTTCCACAGTTCTATATATTTTGGAACAAATTTGAAAATTCCGGATACGCTTCTAAAAAGATCAGTGTACACACTCGTTAATTTTTCGTCATCAAGATAAGGAATTACATCGTTGTTGAGCCATACCGTAAGCGGCATTCATCTCACCCCCGGGATTCCAAGCCTTTTTTGATTTTTAAACACCTGATCTATCTCCTTCTTTGTCCATACCATGATTTTATACTTATTATTTACTTTTACATGTGGTCCTTCTTTTCTCTTTAAATAATGATTTGAATCCTGTTCGAATAATCGTTCATTGCTTAACCCCCTCTCCATTATAATGAGAAACTTGGTAGAATCCTTTAAAACAAATCGACCGTTGTTTAATGAAGAAAGGAAATTCGCTGTCTGTTCCATCTGCTCTAAAAATTTCTTCAGATATGAACGCTTTACTTCTATAATCCACTCTACCTTTCCGGAGCAAATCACGAGGCAATCAGCAATTTTTATCATGTTTGGACGTATGGGGAATTCCTTGTCAAGGTCTATCATTTCTGCATTATCACAAGAAACGTCAGGTGGCAGTCTGGTCTTATGGCAATGAAAAGTATTTGACGTTATGTTAGATCATCTCCAATTCTATTTTTCCCATGTTTTCATCTTACTCCTTCAATCTTTTATGAATTCATCAATAAGATACCTCAGTAATGGTGCTGGAAGTGATACTTTTTCCCAATTGGTCTATGACAGTAACCTGAACTGTGAAATTCTCAGGTGAGGATGGGTGAAAGAAGAAATTTGGATTCATCTCATAAGCATGGTATGTTACAATGAGTTTTGAAGAATATTGGCCAGAGCAGGTATAATTAACATTGTAGCCACAAGGAAACACGTACCATGTATAATTATTTGGTCCTACCCCTCCTGTTGCTGTAAGAGTGTACGTTACGGTTACATTGGATGTCGATGCGAAAGAATTCCCGCTTTCAGCCAAGGTTGCTTTTAATGGGCCATGCTGAGAGGCGACTACAGAATATATGAATGCTCCAGAGAATATAATTCCGATAACTGCAGCTCCAAGGAGGGCGGCTTTACCATATTTATGAAGTTTGGTAAGATTAAATCCACTCTCAAATGGGTAAATAGAAAGAAATAGCATTGTTGCCCCGGCTATGAGTGCTCCTATTCCCCATCCTTCCACTAGAACAAAAACGACAACTTCAATTCTGTAGAGATTGTTATTCTGAAATGCGAGTGCAAGGCCTCCAATTCCATCAAGGTACGAAAGCCTGTCTATCCCGATTACTAGCATTACTATTCCCGATATCAATATTATAAATCCATATGTCAACAGTTTCTTTATCAAGTGTTCACCTTCCTTCAATTACTTCTTTCAGTTTGATGATTTCTTCTATTGCCTTCTCGCCTTTCCCGGTTAGTGTTGTATAGTTTTCTTTTTTCCCGTTTGTTTCCTCTATT